>JAABQT010000217.1 GCA_011391295.1 Betaproteobacteria bacterium | reverse complement strand
TCTTCGACTGGCTCGCCGCGTCGGCGGTGGAGGAGCCGGAGATGCCGGCGAAAAACAGCGACAGCACCACGTTCACCTGCGCCAGGCCGCCGGGGAAATGCCCCACCAGGTCGCGCGACAGGCGCACCAGGCGGTTGGTGATGCCGCCCACGTTCATCAGGTTCGCGGTGAGGAGGAAGAACGGCACCGCCAGCAGGATGAAGGAGTTGTAGGCGTTGAAGGTCTCCTGCACCAGGTTCTGCGGTGTGAGGCGGTCCTCGATGAGGAAGATCGGCAGGCAGGCGAGCCCCAGGGCAAACGCGACCGGCACGCGCAGCGCGAGCAGCAGGAAGAACGCGCCGAACATGATCAGGCTCGCGGTGGCCGGATCGAGCAGGGTGGCGCTCGTCATCGGCGGCCTCCCGCAGCATTTCCCAGCAACGTGCGCAGGTCATTCCACATATGCTCACCCTGGAACAGGATCCAGGTCGCACCGGCGAGCGGCCAGGCAACGTGGATGATCCACAGCGGCATCTCGGCCAGCTCGGAGATGCGGCCGAACGCGAAGCGGGTGAAGTCGATGCCCCACCACAGGAATACCATGGCGAACCCCAGTACGAACACGGCGGACACCAGCCTCAGCGCCGCCTGCGCGCGCGCGTTCATCGCCGGCCACAGGTCCACCACGAAGTGCGTGCCCTCGCGGATGCCGACCATGGCGCCGAGCATGATGGACCAGATGAACAACACGCGCGCCATCTCCTCGGTCCAGATGTAGCTCGGGATCAGCGCGGTGTAGCGCGAGAAGATCTGCAGCGACACTGGAATGATCAGGATCGCCACCGAGGCGACCAGCAGCCAGGACAGCAGCGTCCCGTACCAGTGCGTGATCTTCTTGAACACGAAAAAGCGGCGGCGCTTCAGCGCCGCCGCGTCCGTAACGTCAATGCATTACTTGATGGCGTTGATCTTCGCCAGGATCTGCTCGGCGCCGATCTCTTTCGCGTAGGCCGCCATCACCGGGTCGACCAGCTTCTTCATCTGGCTTCTGCCGGCGAACGGCACGCGCTTGAGCTTGCCTTCGCCTTCCATCTTGACCAGTTTCGCCTCGTCCTCGCTCGACTCGATCTTGCGGCCGTAGGCGCCGGCCTCCTTGCCCGCCTTCAGCACTGCGGCCTGCAAGGCCTTGTCGAGCTTGGCGAAGGTCTTGCCCGAGAAGCACAGCGGCCGGATGGTGATGGCGTGCTGCGTCATCGACAGGTGCGGCGCGACCTCGTAGAACTTCATCTGCTCCACGCCCGCGGCCTCGTTCTCGCCCGCGGCGATGACGCCGTTCTGGATCGCGTTGTAGACCTCGTTGTAGGCAATCACGGTCGGCGCCATGCCGGCGGCGGCGAAGGTCTTGGACCAGATCGGCGCGCCCTGCACGCGCACCTTGAGCGCCTTCAGCTCGGCCATGTTGCGCACCGGCTTGTTGACGAAGATGTTGCGCGTGCCGCCGCCGGCGAAACCGATCAGCATCACGTCGGCCTTCTGCGCGATCTCGTCGGCAACCGGCTTGAGCACGTTGGCGTCGAGCACCTTGTTCCAGTGCTTGAGGTCGCGGAACAGGAACGGGGCATCGATGAACGGCGCCGCCTTGGAGAAGGTGGACATGTGCGCCGGCGACACGATGGCGTAGTCCACCGCCTTGCCCTGCGCCATGTACTCGAAGTACTGCTTTTCCAGGCCGAGCTCGGAATTCTTGTGCAGCACGAAATTCACCGGCTTGCCGTAGTACTTCTTCACCAGCTCCTCGAACTTCATCATTGCCTTGGTAAAGGCATGATCGTCGCTGAACTGGGATGCGCCGTGCAGCGTGACGGTCTGCGCGGCAGCGGGAATCGCGAACGCCGCACACAACGCGGCCAACAGCATTTGACGTTTCACTTTTTGCTCTCCTCTTTGACGGTTATGCGCCACAGGGTGCGCGGATCTTCTGGAGCGGTCAGCGTCGCCGAGTGCAGCAGCGATGCATTGTCCCAGATTACGAGATCGCCGACGCCGTATTTCAGGCGCAGCTGATACTTGTCCTGCGTGGCGTGGCGCTTGAGTTCATCGAGCAGGCCGAGCGCCTCATTTTCGGCCATGCCCTCGATGCCGAAGGAGCTGCCGGAGACCGCGTACAGCGCCTTCCTGCCGGTGACCGGGTGGGACCGCACCAGCGGATGCTTCACCCATGCCAGTTTCTCCTCCTGGTCCTCAGTCAGCACCGAGGCGACGGTGCGCGAGGACCTGTCCAGGTCGTCGCGGTTACCGTAGTGGTGCAGCGCAGCGAGGTTTTCGATACGCCGCTTCATGGACGCCGGCAGATCGTCGTAGGCGGCGTACTGGTCGGCGAACAGCGTGTCCCCGCCCTTGCGCGGCACTTCGATCGAGTACAGCATCGTGCAGCGCGCCGGCACCTCGAGGTAGGAGTAGTCGGTGTGGAAGTAGGTGCCGGCGTCCGCCAGGCCCGCAGGCTCGCCGTTCGTGTTCCGATTGGACAGAATCAGGATATCGGCGTGCTCGGGGTGGTGGAACTGGTCGATGACGTGCGGTTCGGGCCGCCCGAAGCGGCACGCGAACTCGAGGAACTGGCGCGCCGTGAGCCGCAGGCCGCGCATCACCAGCACCTGCGCTGCAAAAAACGCGTCCCAGACCTCCTGGAACGGCGCGCCGAAGGCCTCGCTCTCCGCGCCGAAGCCCGCGCTGAGCTTTCTCAGCTGCATCCGTGCACCGCCAGCAATTGCTTCATGCGCGCGCAGGCGAGCGCCGGATCGGACAGCAGCCCGGCCGCGTCGGCGAGGCGGAACAGCTCCGCCAGATGCACGATGTGGCGCGCGCTTTGCTGGCCGCCCACCATGACGAAGTGCTTCTGGTGGCCGTTGAGCCAGGCCATGAACACCACCCCGGTCTTGTAGTAGCGCGTCGGCGCGCCAAAAATGTGGCGCGACAGCGGTACCGTGGGCGCGAGGATCTCGTGGTAGCGCTCGCGCCGGCCCGCGGCGAGCGCGGACAGGGCCGCGCAAGCGGCTGGGGCGATCGCGTCGAATATTCCGAGCAGGGCATCGGAGTGCCCCTCGGCGTCGCCCTCGATCAGCTCGGCGAAGTTGAAATCATCGCCCGTGTACATGCGCACGCCCTGCGGCAGCCGGCGGCGCATCGCGATCTCCTGGTCCTTGTCGAGCAAGGAAATCTTGATGCCGTCCACTTTCGACGCGTTCCTTCGGATCACGTCCAGGCACACGTCCATCGCCACGGGGTGATCCCTGCTTCCCCAGTAGCCTGCCAGCGCCGGGTCGAACATTTCGCCAAGCCAATGCAGGATCACCGGCGCCTTCACCTGGCCAAGGATGCGGTCGTAGACCTTCGCGTAGTCCTCGGGCGAGCGCGCGCTCGCGGCGAGCGCGCGGCTCGCCATCAGGATCAGCCGTCCGCCCAGCTTCTCGATCGCCGCGCACTGAGATCGGAAGA
>JAABQT010000216.1 GCA_011391295.1 Betaproteobacteria bacterium | reverse complement strand
AAGGCGACCCTCGACACCATGCGCGAGCTCGAGCGCCAGGGCTTCGAGTGCACCACTCTCGACGTGCAGGAGAACGGCATCGTCGACCTGAAAAAGCTCGAGGCGGCGATCCGCCCGGACACCATCCTGGTGTCGATCATGATGGTCAACAACGAGATCGGCGTGATCCAGCCGATCGCCGAGATCGGCGAAATCTGCCGCGCGAGGAACATCGTGTTCCATTGCGACGCGGTGCAGGCCGCGGGCAAGCTGCCGATCGACCTCGCCACGCTGAAAGTGGACCTGCTGACGATCACCGCGCACAAGATGTACGGCCCCAAGGGCATCGGCGCGTTGTACGTGCGCAGGAAACCGCGCGTCAGGATCGAGCCGCAGATCCACGGCGGCGGGCACGAGCGGGGTTTTCGCTCCGGCACGCTGGCCACGCACCAGATTGTCGGCATGGGCGAGGCGGCGCGCCTCGCCAAGCTGGAGATGGCCACCGACAACGAGCGCATCCGCGCACTGCGCGACCGGCTGTGGCGCGGGCTGTCGTCGATGGAGGCGGTGGTGCTGAACGGCGACCTGGAGCGGCGCATCCCGGGCAACCTCAACGTCAGCTTCAACTACGTCGAGGGCGAATCGCTGATCATGGCGATCAAGGACATCGCGGTATCCTCGGGCTCGGCCTGCACCTCGGCCTCGCTCGAGCCGTCCTACGTGCTGCGCGCGCTGGGGCGCTCGGACGAGCTGGCGCATTCGTCGATCCGCTTCACGCTTGGCAAGTACACCACCGAGCAGGAAATCGACTACGCGGTGAACCTGGTGAAGACCAAGGTGATGAAACTGCGCGAGCTCTCGCCGCTGTGGGAAATGTACAAGGACGGCGTCGACTTGAATACGGTCCAGTGGGCCGCACATTGAGGCAGAGGTAATCATGGCATACAGCGAAAAAGTCATCGATCATTACGAGAACCCGAGAAACGTCGGTTCCTTCGACAAGGACGACGAGGCGGTGGGCACCGGCATGGTCGGCGCGCCGGCCTGCGGCGACGTGATGAAGCTGCAGATCCGCGTCAACAAGGACGGCGTCATCGAGGACGCGCGCTTCAAGACCTATGGCTGCGGCTCGGCCATCGCCTCCAGTTCCCTGGTCACCGAGTGGGTGAAGGGCAAGCGGCTGGACGAGGCGGCAAGCATCAAGAACACGCAAATCGCAGAGGAACTGTCGCTGCCCCCGGTGAAGATCCATTGCTCGATCCTGGCCGAGGACGC
Source organism: Betaproteobacteria bacterium (assembly GCA_011391295.1). Classification (GTDB taxonomy): domain Bacteria; phylum Pseudomonadota; class Gammaproteobacteria; order Burkholderiales; family SG8-39; genus JAABQT01. The sequence continues at coordinate 2,231 of JAABQT010000216.1, read as the reverse complement.
GATCAAGGCCGCGGTGCAGGACTACATGAACAAGCATGCTGTCGAAGCCAAGCAAGCGCAGAAAGTCGCCTGACATGGCAGTGACTCTCACCGAGAAGGCCGCGGCGCACGTGCAGAACTTCTTTGCCAAGCGCGGCAAGGGCGTCGCGCTGCGCCTGGGCGTGCGCACTTCCGGCTGCTCGGGCTTCGCCTACAAGCTCGAGTTCGCCGATGCGGTGAACCCGGACGACCACCAGTTCGAGAGCCACGGCGTGAAGGTGGTGGTGGACCCGAAGAGCCTGCCGTTCCTGGAAGGCACGCAGCTCGATTTCACCCGCGAGGGGCTGAACGAAGGCTTCAAGTTCAGCAATCCCAACATCAAGGACGAATGCGGCTGCGGAGAATCGTTCAACGTTTGAAGAACCACTTCGAGCTCTTCGGCCTCACGCCGGCCTTCGCGCTCGAGATTGAATCGCTCGAGCGCTCCTACCGCGAGATCCAGTCGCAGATCCACCCCGATCGCTACGCGCAGGCGGGCGACGCCGAGCGGCGCGCCTCGATGCAGTGGACCACGCGCGTGAACGAGGCTTACCGGACGCTGAAGAGCCCGGTGCAGCGGGCCCGGTACCTGCTGGAGATGAACGGCGTGGACGTGGAGTTCGAGACCAATACGCAGATGCCGACGGACTTCCTGGTGAAGCAGCTGGAGCTGCGCGAGGCGCTCGACGCAGCAAAGAAGCCCGAGGCGCTGGACCGGCTGCAGGCCCAGGTGCGCACGGAGAAGGCGTTGCTCGAGCAGGGCATTGCCCGGTTGATCGACGCGCGCAAGGACTACGCGGCGGCGGCCGGCGAGGTGAGAAAGCTCATGTTCCTCGACAAGCTCGACGCCGAAATCGACCTGGCGTTCGAGGAGGCCGGTTAGTGGCGCTGCTGCAGATCGCGGAGCCGGGCCAGTCCACCGCGCCCCACCAGCACCGGCTGGCGGTGGGCATCGACCTGGGGACCACCAATTCGCTCGTCGCCACGGTGCGCAGCGGCGCTGCGGCGGTGCTGCCCGACGCCCGGGGCAGGCCATTGCTGCCCTCGATCGTGCGCTACCTCGCCGACGCGCGCGTCGAGGTGGGCTACGCGGCCGAAGCCAGGCAATCCGAAGATCCGAAGAACACCATCGTCTCCGCCAAGCGCTACATGGGGCGCGCCCTCAAGGACGTGGCGCACGCGGAGAACGCGCCCTACGATTTCGTCGATGCGCCCGGCATGCTGCAGATTCGCACCGTCGCCGGGGTGAAGAGTCCGGTGGAAGTGTCCGCCGAGATCCTGAAAGTGCTGCGCGCCCGCGCCGAAGCATCGCTGGGCGGCAAGCTCGCAGACGCGGTGATCACGGTACCCGCCTACTTCGATGACGCACAGCGCCAGGCGACCAGGGACGCCGGGCGACTCGCGGGGCTCAACGTGCTGCGTCTGCTGAACGAGCCCACCGCGGCGGCGATCGCCTATGGCCTGGACAATTCCGCGGAGGGCACCTACGCGGTGTACGACCTGGGCGGCGGCACGTTCGACATTTCCATCCTGAGACTGTCCAAGGGCGTGTTCGAGGTGGTGGCCACCAGCGGCGATGCGGCGCTCGGCGGCGACGATTTCGATCATCGCGTGTTCTGCTGGGTGGCGGAGGAGGCGAAGCTCGCGCCGCTGTGCGCGGGGGACATGCGCCTGCTGCTGGTCAAGTCGCGCGAGGCGAAGGAGTCCCTGACCACGCACGGCGAAGCGCGCATCACGGCGAAACTCTCCACGGGGGAGTTCGTAGACCTGGTCCTGGACAGCGAGACCTTCTGCCGCATCACGCACCACCTGGTGCAAAAGACCATGGCGCCCATGCGCAAGGCCCTGCGCGACGCGCAACTGGGCGTGGATGACGTGAAGGGCGTGGTGATGGTGGGGGGCTCGACGCGCATGCCGCAGATCCAGCATGCAGTGGGCGAGTTTTTCCGCCGCGACCCGCTCAACAATCTCGACCCGGACAAGGTGGTGGCGCTCGGCGCTGCGATGCAGGCCGACGTGCTCGCCGGCAACAAGCCCGCGGGCGAGGACTGGTTGCTGCTCGATGTGATCCCGCTGTCGCTGGGCATCGAAACCATGGGCGGGCTGGCGGAGAAGATCATCCCGCGCAACTCGACCATCCCGGTGGCGCGCGCGCAGGAATTCACCACCTTCAAGGATGGCCAGACCGGGATGAGCTTCCACGTGGTCCAGGG
>JAABQT010000021.1 GCA_011391295.1 Betaproteobacteria bacterium | reverse complement strand
GCCTTTGATGTCGGCCAGCCCGTTGATCGGGAAATGGCCGTAAATGCCCCGGTAGCCCGCGGCAATGAACCCCACCAGCTTCAAGCCGCGTGCATCGAGGATCCTGTCGTAGTAATTGCCCAGCGTGTCGCTGCCATCGAGCGCCTTGAACACGTGGTCGTAGTCGCGGAAGATGTACGGCAGCTGGAATACGGACATCTCCGGGATCAGCGTGGAGAGCGGCGCCGTGGTGATCGGCCCGAAATGGACCGAGCCGAGCTGGATCTGCTGCGCCACCTCGCGCTCACCGCCGAGCGAGCCCGAATGGTGGTGCACCAGCTTCATCTTGCCGCCCGACAACTCCGCGATCCGGTCGGCGAAGCGCTGCGCCGTCTGGGAAGTCCCGTGCTTGGGCGGGTTGACGTTGCCCATGGAGAATTCCTGGGCCTGCAGCGTTGCGGCGAAGGGCAAATTGGCCGCGACAGCGAGCAGCGCGCTCGCGGCGAGGCGGGGCAATGAAGTCATGGATTCCTCTCTCGTTTTGGTGATCGGCCGATCCCGCACCGGGCGGGAAGAAACTCTAACAGATAGTGTCGACGTCGAGCGTCGTCACGCGGCGCAGTTCGCGCCGGTGTGTTGCGTCGTCGAAGCGCCGGCCGCGATGCATGGTGGCGAGGTTGTCCCAGATCACGAGGTCGCCGACCCGCCAGCTGTGCCGGTAGACGAATTGGGGCAGGACTGCGTGCTCCATGAGCTCGCGCAGCAACAGCCTGCCCTCCGGCACCGGCCAGTCGAGGACGTGCGACGCATGGGAGGCGAGGTACAGGGAGCGGCGCCCGCTGCGCGGATTCGCGCGCACCAGCGGATGCACCGCGCCCTTGAGCTTCTCCAGCTCCTGCGCCGAGAACTCGAATCCGAGTACGTGCCGCGAGTAGGCGATCGAATGGTGCACGCGCAGTCCCTCGAGCGTCCCCCTGGTTTCGGCGTCGAGCGCCTCGTAGGCCGCGCGCATGTCGGCAAACTCGGTGTCGGCGGCCACGGGCGGAACGACCTTCGCCGACAGCATCGAGTAGCGTCCCGGCGGATCCTGGAACGAGGCATCGGTATGCCACAGGCGGTTGCCCAGCCCGTACACGCGGCGCCGGTCGTCGGCTTTGAGCAGACCGCCGCCTTCGTCGAGGTTGGAGATGTCGGTCAGCGCCTCGTTGCCGAACCGGCTCTTGCCCAGAACCGATGCGCCGGTTTTCGCGTGCAGGGTGCCGTCGAAGCGGGTGGCAAACTGGAGCTGCTCGTCATCGGCAAAAGGCTGGTCGCGGAACACGAGGACCGCGTATTCGTCCATCCCGGCCCGGATCTCATCGAGCGTCGCCCGGTCGCCGACGCGGCGCAGATCGATGGCGCCGGCTTCGGCGGCGAAGTGCGGATGCAGTTTGCGAAATGTCAGTCCCATGGCGTGCCCTACCCTGTTGACACGCTGATTCTATGGCACGCGCGAGATGTTCATGGCATCGCCGCCGGCCAGGCGGACAGGCCGCTCGCCTGCGCGCTGCGCCAAAGTTCGCGGTCGTAGGTCGCCACGGCGACGGTTTCGCCCAGGGATTCGCTCCACGCGAGCGCCGAGGCGAGGTGCACCGAATCGTAACCGCGCAGGCCGTGCTCCCACGCCAGCGCCGCCGCGCGCGCCACGAGCGGTTCGCCGAGCTGCAATCGGACGAGATGTTCCCAATCGGCGTTAAACGCCTGCAGCGCCTTCGCTCCCGCCTCGTGCGTGACGAGCCCGATGCGCGCCGCCCTGGCGAGCGCCGCGGCGACCTCGGCGCGGCTGATCACCGCGGTACCGATCGCCTGCGCCTCATTGATCAGGGCCTCGACCTGCGGCGACCCTGCCTCCGCGACGTAGCGCTTCACCAAAGCGCTGGCGTCGAGGTAGACGATCACTCGCGGTCGTCCACCAGCAGTTGCGCGACCGTTTTCCTCCCGAGCAGCTTCGCGACCGGCTTGCGGCGGCTGAGCTTCTGCCCGCTCCATTGCGCCAGCCCCGTGTCGCGCATCGCGGCAAGGCGAGCGCCGAGATCCTGGCCCGCCCGATCCTGACCCATCGGCACTATGCGGCCGATCGGCACGCCATGGTCGGTGATGACCACGGACTCTCCCTTGCGGGTGAGGCGCAGATAGTGGCTGAGGCGACTTTTCAGTTCGCGGATGCTGACGAGGGCTTGGGCCATGGGGGACTGCCGGCGGGATTGTTTAATGTAGTCACAGTTTAGCAGATTGTAGTCACGAGTGGCCAGTCCACGACCGCCAGCCCTTTTGCAGCGGGAAGTAGAGACCGCAGCTGGCCCCGCCGACGGCTTTCGCATAGCCGTCGAGCTGCGCTTCGTAGCGCTCGCGCTGCTCGTCGAGGAACACCTCGATGCCGGCGCCCTCGTGCTCGCTGGTCTTGTAGTCCACCACCCACTTCGTGCCCTTGTCGTCTTCGAAGTAGCGGTCGATGCGGACGCTGCGCTCGCGGTTGCGCAGCCGGTGCTCGTTGAGTGACACAGGATGCGGGCCGAGTATCCACCGCCCGCGCTCGTCGGCCAGCGCGTTCGTCAACGCCGAAACCACAATCCCCAGCGCGCGGTCCAGCTCGGCGGGCGCCACGCCGCGACGCTGAAGATCCGTCGAGAAGCGGGCACGAAGCGCATCGACGCGCTTCGCATCCCAGCCGCGAAGTTCATCCTCGGCGATGCGCTGCAGCCAGGCGTGCACCACGATCCCCACGTGGCGGACGGTTTCCTTCGCCCAGTCGAAGGGAGGCACCTCCTCCTCCCGCCCCTCCTCCGCCGATTTCCAGACTGTGGGATCGGGAGCCTCCGGCATCTCGAAATCCGAAGGCAGCCTCCTCAACTCCCCCGCCGGCAGCGACTCCTCCACCTCCGACTCCTTCGCCACCGCCGCAGGCAACCTCACCCGCTCGCCCAACGCCGCCCAGGCCAATCCGAGCAGCGAACGCCGCGAAGGCATCTTCACCACCCCGTCCTCATCCACCTTCACGCACCCGAGCAGGTGCAGCCGCGACTCCGCGCGCGTCGCCGCGACATAGAAGAGGCGCCCCGCCTCGATGTCCTCCGCCTCGCGGTCGAGCTGGCGCACGTACTGGTAAAGCGGCTCCTTCTCGCCGCCGGTCTCGTCGATCGGCGCGATGAGCAACCCCCCACCCGGCAGGCTCCTCCACGCGAAGAGCGGCTTCATCCCCGAGCGCGGCGGCCGGTCGAGGCCCGGCACGATGACGGTGTCGAACTCCAACCCCTTCGCCTTGTGGATGGTCATGATCTCCACCGCCTCGGGGCCGGCCTCGACGTCGGGCTCGGCGTAGAGCTTGCCGAGGCTCTCGGCGAGGAGCGAAAAATCCGCAAGCTCGCCCGCTTCCTCCAGGCGCTCGAGCTCGCCGAAGAAGATCTCGGCGTCCTCGAGGTCGGTCGCGTCCTCCACGCAAGCCGGGCCGCCCAAAGCAAGCCAGGCGCCTTCCACGCGGTCGCGCAGGGTGCCGCGCAGGTGGTTCTCCAGCGCGGACCCGAGGATGGCGGCGATGCGCTCGAAGCGCGGCTTCGCCTGCATCAGCTCCCAGATGGTGAGGTCGCGCTCGCCCTCGAAGTGCTCGGCGAGCTCGGCGAGCGTCAGCCCGCACCACGGCGCGCGCAGGATCGCGAGCCAGGCGACGCGGTCGGCGAGGTGCGTCAACGCCCTGGTCACGGCATACAGGTCCTGCACCACCTGCTTCTCGCCCAGCTGCTCGATCTCCACCGCGCGAAAGCGGATGCCCGCGGCTTTCAACGCCGGGACGATGGCGTCGAGGTGGCTGCGGTTGCGGACGAGGATCGCGGTCCTGCCGCGCGCCTCGGCCGCGAGCTGCGCCACGCGCTTCGCCTCGCCCTCGCGGTCGGAGAAGGTGTGGAGCATCGGCTCGCCTTCAACGTCCGTGGGATGGAACGGGACCGAGGCCGAGTAGGCCACCGCGCCGGAGGCCTCGTCCTCGAACGCGGGCAGCACGCCCGGGAACACCTGGTTCACCCACTTCACGATCGCCGCCTGCGAGCGGAAGTTGGTGGAAAGGTCGATGCGCTCCAGCCGCACGCCCGGCAGGCCACGGTCGCGCGCATGCAGGAACAGGCCCACCTGCGCGTCGCGGAAGCGGTAGATGGACTGCATCGGATCCCCTACAACGAACACGGTGCGCCCGTCGTCCGTCTCCCAGCCGGCGGTGAGGCGCTCGAGCAGCTCCCACTGCGAGTTGGAGGTGTCCTGGAACTCGTCAACGAGGAGATGGTGCACGCGCGCGTCCATGGAAAGCAGCAAGTCCGTGGGCTCGTCGGGCGTGCCGAGCGCGAGCAGCGCACCGTGCGCGATCTGCGTGAAGTCCACCTCCCCGCGCTCACCGAACAGGATCATGAGCTGCGCCACCGCGGGCTTCAGGAGCGCGAGGATCGCGTGCAGCGCCCCCCACTGCGTGTCGGTGTACTTCTCGGGCGGCAGGAGCAGCAGCGCCGCGAGCGCTTCGCGCAGGCCCGCAATCGCCTGCAGCTCCTCGGGCGCGGGCCTGGGGCGCTTGCGCCATTCGCCCTTCTGCGTGAGCACCTCCTCGGCGAGCTCGGGCGAGGCCTGCGGGCAGAGCGCCTGCGCGCGCGCGATGGGGCGCAGTCTCTCCGCGGCGAGCGTCGCCTCCAGCTCCTTGCGCGTGGGTGCCGCGCCCGTCTGGCGCAGCCACTGGTCGCGCCGCCCGAGGATCTCCGCGAGCATGCCGGTTGCGCGCGCCACGTCGTTGTCGAGGTGCGCGAGCAGGCTCGCCACCGCGGGCGTCATCTCGGCGAGCGTGCGCGCGGCGGCCTCCTGGTAGAGGCCGGATGCGTCCTCCACCACCTGCGGCTGCGCGCCGAACTTGGCGAGCACCGGCATCTGCGCGGTGAGCGAGGCGCACAGCGCGTCGATGGTCTGGATGCGAAGGCGCGGCGCGAGCTCGGGCGAGATCTGCTCGATGACGCGCCGGCGCATCTCGGCCGCCGCCTTCTTGGTGAAGGTGATGGCGACGATCTCCTCGGGCTTCTGTACCGTCTTCAGCAGCCGCAGGTAGCGCTCGACAAGCAGCGCCGTCTTCCCCGACCCCGCGGGCGCCTGCACGATGAACGAGCGCGTGACATCCAGCGCCGCGTGGCGCTCGTTCTGGTCGGCGATGCGGATCTCAGTCATCGGCGGCCTCGCCTTCGCCGAGCGCGTTGACGCGCTCGTACACGCGGCACAGCGGCTGCAGGTCGCAGTAGCGGCAGGTGTTGAGCAGGTCCTTGGGGTCCACGCGCGCGTCGCCCGCGGCGAAGCCCTGGCCGAGCGCTTCGAGCTCCTTCTTCCAGCCTTCCAGCAGCGCCTTCCAGTCCTTCGCGGCCTTCACGCCGGGAACCAGATCTTCGCGGTCCGAGAAGCCCATGTAGCGCATCTCGCCGGTGCGCAGCTTCGCGAAGGCGACCGCGGAGATGTCCTCCTTGGCGTTAAGGGCGTAAAGCGGAAGTTGCGGGTCGTCGAGGCGCTCGCCCAGCCACTCGTTGGGCGTGGGCTTGCCGGTCTTGTAGTCGATGAGCGCGTGGCCGCCGGATTCGAGCGCGTCCATGCGGTCGATGCGGCCGTTCAACACGAGGCCCGCCACCTTGAGCTTGCGCTTCTCCTCCATCGCGGCCACGGTGAACGGCGCGCGTCCGCGTTCGACTTCCAGCCATTCCCAGGCGAGCTTCGCGAGGCGCTTGCGCTCAAGACCGGCAAACGGATCTTCAAGCTTGGCTGCCGCGACGGCGCGCGTTGCCGCCTTCTCGATCGCCGGGCCCACGTCGCCCACGAGGCCGGCGCTGCCCTTCAGCTCGGTCCACAACTCCTTCATCAGGGAGTGGAGCAGCAGACCGCGCGCGCGGGCGTCGAGCCCTTCTACGGGTTCTTCGAGCGCTTCGGCGGCGAGGCGATGGCGCGCAAAGGCACGGAAGGGGCAGGCGGACTGGTCTGCCAAAATCCTTGTCCCTCCCTTCGGCGTCTTTGTCGCCAAGGGAGGCGCTTTTCCATCCTCCACGTACTCTACTTGCCGCGCCGCGAAGATCACGTCCCGGTACCTTGCGACGCTCCTTGTCTCCGGCGTCCCCATGAGGCCGGGGACGCCGGAGATCAATGGAGAGGCCAAAAGCTCGCGGTCTTCTTCGCGGGTGGAGTGCGAAACGATCACTTCGCCCGCCGCCTTGAGCCATCCCTCGGTGATCCGTTTGCAGCGCTCGAGCGTCGCTTCGGCGGACGCCTCGGGGATCTGCGCCTTGCGCTGCAGCGCCGGCGGGATGAACGGGTTGGGCCTCGCGTGCAGCGGCCACACGTCGTCGGTGAGCCCGCTCACCCACAGCGCATCGAACTCCAGGCCCGCGGACTCGAGCACGCCGAGCACCTGGATCGGCGCATCGGGCGTCTCGGGCTGAAACAGCACGTCGGCGCATTGCTTGAGGCTGGCAAGGGCCTGCCGGAAAGACATCTTCGGCGTGACGCGCTCGAGCTTCGCGAACTCGGCCAGGGTCTCGTTGAACTTGGCGCGGGTCTGGAATTCGTCGGAGTCCAGGCTGCGTTCCGGGAAACCCGCCGCATCCAGCAGCGCGGTGAAGTGCCGGCCCCAGTCGTGCGGCGAAGCGTTGTCCTTCTTGGGCACGGCAAACAATGCTTCCAGCCGCTGGCGCAGGACGGGGCAGCCTTCGATCAGGCCGACGAGTTTGCCCAGCGTGACGCGCGCCGGCGCACGCTTGCGCAGCGCGGCATCGAGCAGCGCGCGCCTCGCCATCTCGCCGTCCGCGCCGGCGATGTAAGGGGAGCGCAGCAGGCGCGAAGCCTGCTCGAAGGGAATCTCGCCTGCGGCGAGTTCGAGAATGGAGAGCGCGGCGCGAACGAGCGGGTAATCGGCGAGCGGCGCGCCCAGCGAGAGGTTGAACGGCAGAGCCTTCCTCTGCGCGCCGGGGAGATTGTGCGCCGGATGCAGGGTGCGCGCGAAGACGCGCGCGACTTCCTTGCGGCGCTGGCCCAGCTCGGGCACCACGACGCCGATGCGCTGCGCGCCGGCCTCGAGCCTGGCGCGCGCCCACTGTGCGGCGGCGTCCAGTTCTTCGCGCGCTGAGGAAAAGACTCTGCGGCCCGGTTTCGACTTCCTGCGCTCAGGCGCGCAAGTCACGACTTCGATGCCTTGGTCTGCGCAAACCGCGAGAAATTCCTGCTCCTGCGGCGTCACCACGTCGAAGGCGTACGCAACCAGCAGCCTGGGCTTGCGCAGCGCGGCTTCCTTCAGCAGCGGCGCGACGACGTCGGCGAGGCGCGCGGCATCGGTATTGCCCTCACGCTCGCAGCGCCGCGCGTAGTCGCGCGACCAGTCGGCAAAGGCCCTGGCGTCGTCGTTGCCCGGAAACGATGCGAGCGCCCCGGCGATGCGCCAGCCCTGCGCCAGTTCCCACGCGCGCAGGCAGTTGCCCGCCGCCTGCGGCACGGCAAGGAGCGCCTCGCCCCACTTGCTCGTGCGGATCGTGGACTCCCACAGCGCCTGCTCCTGCGCGGTGGTGAGCAAGAGCGGGAGCTGTGCCGCGAGATCCGAGTAGAGCGCGTCCTCGTAGAGGCGCTCGACGAACGCGGTAAACGGCAGGATGTCCGCCGTCTCCCAGACCTTCAGGTTCTTTGCGCTCTGCCCTGCGTCGAACTCGCGCGAGAGCTCCTGCGCGAGGCGCCGGTTGGGAGTGACGACGCAGACGCGCGTCGCCTGCCCTGCGGCGAGGCGCGCGAGGAGATCGGCTTTGCGGACCGGCGCAAAAGACATGCGCCGGAAGTTTAGAGCAGGCGGGTCAGACCACCTTCAACACGCGCCGCAGGAACAGCGCGAACAGCGCCCCCATGGCGGCCATCACCAGCTGCCCGCCCATGCTGCCGGTGGTTCCCAGGCCCGACGCTGCGAGCCCGGCGCCGCCGGCAATCGCGCCGCCGATCCCGAACACGATGTCGCCCGGGACGCCGAAATTGTCGCCTTGCAGAAACTGGCCCACCAACAGACCGACCACCAGGCCAATCAACACCATCCAGACATACACCATTGAACTCTCCAAGTCGCCCCAGCATACGCGCTATCACAGGGAGAAACGGCCCGGCGCTGCATATAATTGCCCATGGACGCCGGGGACGCTCTCCTCCTCGCCCGAGCGCAGTTCGGGCTGAATATCGCGTTCCACATCCTGTTTCCGACCATCAGCATCGCCCTCGCCTGGTACCTGATCGGCTTTCGCGTGAAATATGCACGCACGCAGGACCCGCAATGGCTCGCCACCTACCACCTGTGGGTGAAAATCTTCGCCCTCACCTTCGCCATGGGGGTGGTCTCGGGCATCACCATGAGCTTCCAGTTCGGCACCAACTGGCCGGGCTACATGCTCAAAGTGGGCAATATTGCCGGGCCGCTCCTCGGCTACGAGGTGCTCACCGCGTTTTTCCTCGAGGCGACGTTCCTCGGCGTGATGCTGTTCGGCATGGAGCGAGTCAGCTCGCGCGTGCACATTTTCTCCTCGGTGATGGTGGCGGCGGGCACCACGCTCTCGGCGTTCTGGATCCTGGCGCTGAATTCCTGGATGCACACGCCGCAGGGCCACGTCATGGACGGCAGCGCGCTGATCGCCGGCGACTGGGCGCAGGTGATCTTCAACCCCTCGTTTCCCTACCGCTTCACGCACATGATGCTCGCCTCCGGGCTCACGGCCTCGTTCCTGGTCGCCGGGCTCTCGGCCTGGCGGCTGCTGAAGGCGCCGCAGGATCCGGGCGCGCTGAAGACGCTGCGCGCCGGCGTGCTGGTGGCGGCGATCATCGCGCCGCTGCAGGTGTTCGTCGGCGACCTGCACGGCTTGAACACGCTCGAGCACCAGCCGGCGAAGATCGCCGCGGTGGAGGCGATCTGGAACACGCAGAAAGGCGTGCCGCTGGTGCTGTTCGCCATCCCGAACGAGGAAACGAAGCGCAACGACTTCGCCATCGAGGTGCCGAAGCTCGCGAGCTTCGTGCTCAAGCACGACCTCGACGCGGAGCTGCAGGGCCTGGACGCCTTCGCCCCCGACCACCCGCCGGTGGCGCCGGTGTTCTTTGCCTTCCGCCTGATGGTCGGCGTGGGCATGCTGATGCTCGCGCTCGCCTGGTTCGGCGCCTGGTGGATGCGCAAGCGCACGCCGCCCGGCTGGCTGCTGTGGGCCTTCGCCGGCATGACCTTCTCGGGCTGGATCGCGACGCTCTCGGGCTGGCTGGTGACCGAGATCGGGCGCCAGCCCTGGCTGGTGACGGGCATCCTGCGCACTGAGGACGCCCTGGGGCGCGTGCCGGACGCGGCGCTCGGCGCGAGCTTCGCCGGCTACCTGCTGGTCTACGGCGTAATGCTCGTCGCCTACGTAGTGGTGCTCACGCACCTCGCGCGTGAAGGCGCGCAGCCATGACGCTCGACCTGCCGCTCATCTTCGCCCTCCTCATGGGCGCGGCGATCCTCGCCTACGTGGTGCTGGACGGGTACGACCTTGGCGTGGGCATGCTGATGCCGGCAGCCACCGATCACGAGCAGGATGTGATGGTGGCCTCGATCGGCCCGTTCTGGGACGCGAACGAAACCTGGCTGGTGCTCGGCGTGGGGATTCTGCTCATCGCCTTTCCCGCCGCGCATGGCTACATCCTGGGTGCGCTCTACCTGCCGGTGGCCGCGATGCTCGCCGGCCTGATGTTGCGCGGGGTGGCGTTCGAGTTGCGCGTGAAAGCGCTGGGCTGGCACGCCGAGCTGTGGAACTGGCTGTTCTGGTTCGGCTCCTTTCTCGCTTCCTTCGCGCAGGGCTACATGCTCGGGCGCTACCTCACCGCCTTCCAGCCGGGCTGGGGCTACGCGTTGTTCTCGCTGCTGGTGGGCGCGGCGCTGTGCGGCGGCTACGTGCTGCTCGGTGCCACCTGGCTGATCCTGCGCACCGAGGGCGAACTGCAGAAGAAGGCGCGCGCGTGGACCAAGTGGGGGTTGCTGTGGGTGGCGCTCGGGGTGGCGCTGGTGAGCCTCGCCACGCCGATGGTGAGCGAGCTGGTGCGCAACAAGTGGTTCGACTTTCCGCGCACGCTCGGCCTGATGGTGCTGCCGCTCGCGACGCTCGCGGCCTGGCTGTGGGTGTGGGTCTCGCTCGGCAAATCGGACTGGAAGCCCTTCGCCGGCGCGGTGGCGATCTATGTCCTCGCCTTCGCCGGGCTCGCCTACAGCGTGTTCCCCTACGTGGTGCTCGGCTGGCTGACGATCTGGGACGCGGCGGCGCACCCCTCGGCGCTCAAGGTGACCCTGTTCGGCGTGGTCCTCGTGCTGCCCTTCCTCATCGGCTACACCGTCTTCGCCTACCGCGTGTTCCGTGGCAAAGCGAAAGCAGGACTGTACGGACATTAAATAGGGACAGACCTCATTTTGCCGTTGCCGTCGTAGCTTGGGAACGCAAGGGTGCACAGATCCACCACCCGCTCGAAGCCCGGCCGCCCCCCGGCATCGGCGGTGGCAAGGAAGAACATCGCGCGGCTCTCGATGAAGGCACGGTCCTCGTAGCTGATCTCGGTGCGCGACAGCCGCTCGGCGAGCCGGTCGGCCAGCCGCCGGGTGTCGAAGCGGTCCTGCAGCGCACGCGAGTGCTGGTGGTACATCTCAGGCCAGATCCTCGTGCAGGCAGAGGATGTTGCCCTCCGGGTCCTGGAACCAGGCCGCCTTCTCCGAGCCGAGCACGCAGACGTGCTCCACCGTTTTCAGCCCCGGCAGGTCGTAGTCGGCGAACACCACGCCGCGCGCCTCGAGGTCGCGGACTTCCCGGCCGATGTCGGCCACCTTGAAGCTGAGCGCGGTGTGCTCGGCCTTGGTACCGCCGGGACGCGGGAACAGCGCCAGCTCGGTGCCGCCGCAGCGGTACACGAACTTGCCGTCGGGTTTGAGGCCGAGGGGCTTCAGGCCGAGTTGCTCCTCGTAGAAGCGGCGCGCGCGCGCCATGTCTTTGACCGGGAGCATCGCGGTGACCAGGTTGCCGTCCAGCATGGACCTCTCCTCAGGGTAGGGGGTGCCCGCCTATACTAGTGCAGCCGCGGCTTCGGCGCGCTGCCGGTCACCCTGCGCGAGCGCGAGGTGCTCGATTGGCTCGCCGCGGGCAAGACCGACCGGGAAATCGCGGCGATCCTGGGCATGAGCCCGCGCACGGTGCAAAAGCACCTGCAGCACATCTACGAGAAGCTCGGGGTGGAAACGCGCACCGCGGCGGTGATGCGGGCGCTGGGAAAATAAGGACTATTTCTCCAGCAGGTGGTTCTTTTGCTTCACTTTCGCCCATTCATCGGCGTCGGCCGGGGCGGGCTTGCGCTCGATGATCGGCTTCCAGAGCGCCGCGAGTTCCTTGTTGCGGGCGATCCACGCCTGCTGGGCGTCGGGCACGTCGTCCTCGGCGAAGATCGCCTCCACCGGGCATTCGGGTACGCACAGGGTGCAGTCGATGCACTCGTCCGGGTCGATCACCAGCATGTTCGGCCCCTCCCGGAAGCAATCGACCGGGCACACGTCCACGCAGTCGGTGTACTTGCACTTGATGCAGCTTTCGGTGACCACGTAAGGCATGGGCGGCAAAGCCTGCGGAGGCAAAAAGGTTAATGGAGTCAGTAGTTTAGCATAGGGATTTGGGTTCCCGCACCATCGCCCCCATAATACGGGCTCCCCCCGCAAGGCCCCGAGGAGTTATGAGCAGCAGCAAGCACATCCAGCATGTGACGGACGACAGTTTCGAGCCGGAGGTCCTCAAGTCCGAGGTCCCGGTCCTGGTGGACTACTGGGCCGAGTGGTGCGGCCCCTGCAAGTCGATTGCCCCGATCCTCGACCAGGTGGCCCAGGAATACGACGGTCGCCTGAAGATCGCCAAACTCAACGTGGATGAGAACCAGCAGGTGCCGGCCAAGTTCGGCATCCGTGGCATTCCCACCCTGATGCTGTTCAAGAACGGCAACCTCGAAGCCACGCGCGTGGGGGCGCTGTCCAAGTCCCAGCTCACCGCGTTTCTTGACAGCAATATCTAAACCCCTTAGTCTGCGCGGCAAATCCGCCCCGGCAACAACCGGGGCGGCGCGACAAAAGCAGCAACCTTAGCGAGTCGTAGCAACATCCCTGCGCCGGGTCAGGCGCACTTCCCCTAAAGAAGTCGGCACGTCCCGAGGCTTCATTTCGATCGGCCCATGCACCTCTCAGAACTCAAGAGTCAGCACGTCACGCAGTTGGTGGAAACCGCGGTCGAGAACCAGATCGACAACGCGAGCCGCATGCGCAAGCAGGACCTGATCTTCGCGCTGCTGAAAAACCAGGCGAAGAAGGGCGAGTCGATCTTCG
>JAABQT010000215.1 GCA_011391295.1 Betaproteobacteria bacterium | reverse complement strand
TGCCGGCGCTGGCGCTCACCGACAGTGCGAATCTCTTCGGCATGGTGAAGTACTACCGCGCGGCGCGCGCGGCGGGCGTCAAGCCGCTCATCGGCGCCGATTGCTGGGTGCAAGGCGAGGCCGAGGCCGAAAAGCCCGCGCGCGTGCTGCTGCTGTGCGCGTCGCGCGCCGGCTACCTGCGCCTGTGCGATCTCCTGTCGCGTGCCTGGATCAAGAACCAGCACCGCGCGCGCGCCGAGATCGCGCGTGCGTGGCTGCGCGAGGCCGGCACCGACGGCCTGCTCGCGCTCTCGGGCGCCGCGGGCGGTGAAGTCGGGCAGGCGCTCGCAGCGGGCAACGGCGCGGCGGCGCAACGGCTGGCGCGGGAATGGGCCGAGCTGTTTCCCGGACGCTACTATCTCGAGATCCAGCGCGCCGGATTTCCCCAGGGCGAGGCGCTGCTCGCGCGCACCGTGGAGCTGGCGACGCAACTCTCACTGCCGGTAGTCGCCACGCACCCGGTGCAATTCCTCGCGCCGGAGGACTTCAGGGCGCACGAGGCGCGCGTGTGCATCGCGCAGGGCTACGTGCTCGGCGACCAGCGCCGCCCGCGCCTGTTCACTGCGGAGCAGTACTTCAAGTCCCAGGCAGAGATGCTGCAGCTGTTCGCCGATGTGCCGCAGGCGCTCGCCAATTCCCTGGAGATTGCGCAGCGTTGCAGCCTGGAGATCGAACTGGGCCGCAGCCGGCTGCCTGCGTTTCCCACGCCGGCCGGCATCACTGTCGATCAATTCCTGCGCCAGCAGGCCGAGCACGGGCTCGCTGCAAGGCTCGCCAAGCTGTACGCGGACGCCGAGGCGCGCGGCCGTGCGGCGCCGCGCTATGGGGAGCGGCTCGATTTCGAGATCCGCACCATCATCCAGATGGGATTTTCAGGCTACTTCCTGATCGTCGCCGACTTCATCAGCTGGGCCAGGCAGAACGGCGTTCCCGTCGGCCCCGGCCGCGGCTCGGGCGCGGGCTCGCTGGTGGCGTATGCGCTGGGCATCACCGACCTCGATCCGATCACTTACGACCTGCTGTTCGAGCGTTTCCTGAATCCGGAGCGTGTGTCGATGCCGGACTTCGACATCGATTTCTGCCAGGACGGCCGCGACCGGGTCATCGACTATGTGCGCGGCAAGTACGGCGCCGACTGCGTGGCGCAGATCGTCACCTTCGGCACCATGGCGGCGCGCGCCGTGGTGCGCGACTGCGGCCGCGTGCTCGACCTCGGCTACAACTTCTGCGACCAGGTGGCCAAGCTGATCCCGGTGCAGCCCGGGCGCACCATCACGCTGGCCGATGCGCGCGCCATGGAGCCGCTGTTGGCGCAGCGCGAGAAGAAGGAGGACGAGGTGAGGGAACTGCTCGCCCTGGGTGAAAAGCTCGAGGGCCTGACGCGCAACGTCGGCATGCATGCCGGCGGCGTGCTGATCGCGCCCGGCAAGCTCACCGACTTTTGCCCGCTGTATGCGTCGGAAGGCGGTACCGGCGTCATCTCGCAGCTGGACAAGGACGATGTCGAGGCCATCGGGCTGGTGAAGTTCGATTTCCTCGGCCTCACCACGCTCACCATCCTCGACTGGGCGGTGCGCTACGTGCGCGCATTGGGCGCGTCCGGATTCTCGCTGGAGCAGGTGCCGCTCGACGACCCGGCGACCTACCGGTTGCTCTCCTCCGGCAACACCACCGCGGTATTCCAGTTGGAATCCCGCGGCATGCGCGACCTGATCAAGCGCGCGCGCCCGGACCGCTTCGAGGACGTGATCGCGCTGGTGGCGCTGTACCGGCCGGGGCCCATGGACCTGATCCCGGATTTCATCGCGCGCAAGCACGGCAGCCAGCGCGTGGAGTACCTCGACAAGCGCATCGAGCCGATCCTCAGCCCGACCTACGGCATCATGGTGTACCAGGAGCAGGTGATGCAGATCGGGCAGGTGATCGGCGGCCTGACGTTGGGCGGCGCGGACCTGCTGCGCCGCGCGATGGGCAAGAAGAACGCCGAGGAGATGGCGCAGCAGCGCGACGTGTTCGTCGCCGGCGCGCAGGGCAACGGGCTGTCCAGGGGCAAGGCCACGCAGTTGTTCGACCTGATGGAGAAGTTCGCCGGCTACGGCTTCAACCGCTCGCATGCCGCGGCCTATGCGCTGCTCGCGTACCAGACCGCCTACATGAAGGTGCACCATGCCGCCGCGTTCATGGCCGCCAACCTGTCGCTGGTGATGGACGACACCGACAAGGTGCGCCAATTCCACGAGGATGCGCTCGCCAACGGCCTGGCTGTGCTGCCGCCGGATGTCAATGCGTCCGAGTACCGCTTCGTGCCGGTGGATGCGAAGACGCTGCGCTACGGCCTGGGTGCGGTGCGCGGCACCGGGGAATCGGCGATCGGCGCGATCCTCGACGCGCGCAAAGCGGGCCCGTTCACCGGCCTGTTCGACCTGTGCGCGCGCGTGGACAAGCGCATCGTCAACCGCCGTGCGCTCGAGGCGCTGGTACGCGCCGGCGCGTTCGACGCCCTCGAGCGCAACCGGGCCAGCCTGCTCGCCAGCGTGGCGCGGGCGATGGACACCGCGGAGCAGGCGGAGCGGCAGGCGGCGCAGGTCAGCCTGTTCGCCGACGCCGACGGCACGCCCAGCGGCGACTCGGCGCTGATCGCGGCGCGGCCCTGGGATCTGAAACAGCAATTGCTGGAAGAGAAAGCGGCGCTCGGCTTCACGCTGTCGGGCCACTTGTTTTCCGTGTACGAGCGCGAGCTCGCGGGCTTTGCGCGCACCCCGCTCGCCAGGCTCGGCTTGCCGGAGCAACGCGCGTTCCTCGCCGGCGTGGTGGCCTCGGCGCGCACGCAGATGACCCGGCGCGGCCGCATGATGGTGGTGGTGCTCGACGACGGCACGGCGCAGCTCGAGGTCACGGTGTTCAACGAGCTGTTCGAGAAGCACCGCGACAAGCTGAAGGAGGATGCGCTGCTGATCGTGCAGGGCAAGGCGCAGCGCGACGACTTCTCGGGCGGCCTGCGCGTCAGCGCCGAAGAGCTCTACGACCTGCCCGCGCTGCGCGCGCGCTATGCCGCACGCCTGCGCCTCGAGATGAACGGACAGGCCGATGCCCGACAGTTGATGACGCTGCTCGCGCCGTTCCGTGCGGAGGGCGCCTGCCCGGTGTTCGTGCACCACCAGACCGGGGCCGCCGCCTGCGACGTCGCGCTGGGCGATGCCTGGCGCGTGCGGCCCGACGCGCAGCTGATCGAGCAGCTCAACGCCTGGCTCGCGCCGGAAAACGTGCAGATCGTGTATTCGAGCGGCGCCTAGCCGCGCGACCAGCGCACCGCGCAAGCTTGCCGCCGCCACAGGCTGCGCACGCCGCGGTACCAGGGGTCGAGCAGGCGATCACCCGGGTCGTAGCGCCTCTTCTCGGCCAGGAACGCTCCCAGCATCGGATAGCAGGCGGCCGCCTGCTCGCGGCTGACGTGCGGCAGGTGC
>JAABQT010000214.1 GCA_011391295.1 Betaproteobacteria bacterium | reverse complement strand
CTCCGCCTGCGCCGCCTCGCGTTCGCGTTCGACCTGCGCGAGCGCCGCTTCGGACGATTCACGTTCCTGCGCCCGCTGCGCCGCCGTCGCCTCGCCCTCGGCGCGGGCTTGCGCCGCGCTCGCCGCCTCTTGCTCGACGATCGCGCGCGCCTGCGCCGCCTCGGCCGCCTGCTCCTCGGCCTGTGCGCGCTGGCGTGCCTTCGCTTCGGCCGCCTGGTCCAGGCGCTGGCGTTCTTCGGCGAGCGACCCGGCCCTGCTTTCGCTCAGCTCGCGCTCGCGCGCCTGTGACAGGGCACGCTCTTCGGCTTCGTGCCGCTCCTCGGCAAGCCGCGAGGCCTCCGTCTCGGCCTGGGCGCGCGCCTGCGCGCGCTGCACCGCGAGGCCGTCCTGAATTTCACGCTCGCGCGTAGCGAGCACAGCGCGCTTCTCCGCCGCCGCGCGCTCCTGCGCCACCGCGCGCGCCGCCTCGTTCGCCTCGGCGCGCGCGGCCGCGGCCTGCGCTGCTTCGTTCTCGCTGCGCGCACGCTCCTCGGCGAGCTGGGCCGCCTTGCGCTCGGCCTCGGCGTTGCGCCGCGCCTGCTCGGCGGCGGCCGTTTCGATCGCTTTGCGCTCCTCGGCGAGCCGCGTCGCATCGGTATCTGCAGCGCTGCGCGACTCGATTTCGCGCTTGAGCTTTTTCTCCGCGGCCTCGCGCTCGCGTGCCGACTCATGGGCGCGGCGCTCCGCGTCCACCCGTGCAGCGACGCCGCGCCGGCTCTGCTCCTGCGCCGCAAGGCGCTCGCGCATCAGCGTGGCGGCTGTCGCCTCGGCTTCGGCGCGCTCGCGCGCATGCTGGGCGGCAGCTTCCTCCTGGCGGCGCCGCGCCTCGGAAAGCTCGCTCGCGCGCCGCTCGGCCTGCTCTCGCGCGCGTGCCTCGGACAGTGCGTGCGCTTCGGCGCGCTCCCGGTCGGCGATCAGCCGGCCCGCCTTGGTCTCCGCCTCGGCCCTGGCGTGCGCGATGCGCCGCAGTTCCGCCTCGGCGGCCTGGCGCTCGCGCGCCAGGTCCAGGCCGCGCTTTTCCTCGACGATTCTTGCCTGCTGGATCTGCTCGGCGCCGCGCTCGCCCTCGATGCGCTCGCGCAGCTCTTCGGTCTGCTGCTGCGGCGAGCGCGCGTCGCGCTCGGCCTGCTTGAGCTTGTCGATGATGCGGCTCATTGCGGCCCTACAATGCGCGCATCAGCGCAGCGCGGCGTTGATCTTGTCGAGCATTCCCGAACCCGGGCACAGTTCCTTTTCCCCGAGCCGGTTGAACGGCGCCGCGCAGGTATTCAGGTGCGCATGCAGGTCTGCCGCACCCGGCGCCAGGTAGAGCAGCCCGGTGAGGACTTCCCCCTTGGTCAGCGCCTGCGCAATATGGCTTTGGGCATTCACCCGGTCGCTGGCGTCGTAGTCCGCGTCGAGCTTGCGCAGCTTGATGATCGAGCCGTCGTGCTGCGGCACTTCGATCACCGCGCCCTCGCTGTAATCTACGGTGATCGCATCCCGGCTCGGCCAGAAATCCAGCCGGTTCACCGCTTCGTTGTGCTCGCGCACGTATTCATAGCTCTTGGTCGAGCCCGCGTGGTTGTTGAACGCAACGCAGGGACTGATGACGTCGATGAACGCCGCGCCCGGGTGCGAAATCGCCGCCTTGATCAGCGGTGTGAGCTGGGTCTTGTCCCCGCTGAAGCTGCGCGCCACGAACGTCGCCCCCATCAGCAGCGCCAGGCTCACCGTATCCACCGCGGCATCGGCGTTGATCGCCCCGCGCTTGGCCTTCGATCCCTTGTCCGCGGTCGCCGAGAACTGGCCCTTGGTCAAGCCATACACCCCGTTGTTCTCCAGGATGTAGGTCATGTTCACCCCGCGCCGCATGACATGCGCGAACTGCCCCAGCCCGATGGACGCCGAATCCCCGTCCCCGGACACCCCCAGATAGATCAGCTCCCGGTTCGCCAGATTCGCCCCGGTGAGCACCGACGGCATGCGCCCGTGCACCGTGTTGAAGCCATGCGAATTTCCCAGGAAGTAATCCGGGGTCTTCGAAGAACACCCGATCCCCGAGAGCTTCGCCACCCGGTGCGGCTGGATGTCCAGTTCCCAGAACGCCTGGATCAGCGACGCCGAGATCGAGTCGTGCCCGCACCCGGCGCACAGGGTTGAAACCTTGCCCTCGTAATCGCGCCGCGTATAGCCGATCTTGTTCTTGCGCAGGGTCGGATGGTGCAGCTTGGGCTTCGATACGTAGGTCATGCCGCCTTGTCCTTCTTGATCGGCCGCACGTTCAGCGCCGCCACCACGTCGGATACTTCCTTGGTGATGAAGCGCGCCGTGATCGGCGTGCCGTCGTAGTGCAGAATGGAAATCAACGCGGCCGGGTTGATGCCGGCGTCGTTGACCAGCAGCGTCTTCATCTGCGCGTCGCGGTTCTGCTCCACCACGAACACCTTTGAATGCGACTGCACGAAGTCGTAGATCTCGTCCCGGAACGGGAAGGCGCGCACGCGCAGCGCGTTGACGAAGATGCCCTTTTCCGCCAGCGCCTCCAGCGCCTCGTGCATCGAGGGCGAGGTCGAGCCGTAATAAATGCAACCGAAGCGTGCCGGCTCCTTGGACGGGGTCAGGACGGGCATGGGAACCAGCGTCTTGGCGAAGTCGTGCTTCTTCAGCAGGCGCCGCATGTTGTAGGCGTAGTCCGCACCCGCCTCCGAGTACACCGCGTAGGCATCCTTGCTCGTGCCGCGCGTGAAATACGCGCCCTTGGTGGCGTGCGAGCCCGGGTAAGTGCGGTACGGAATCCCGTCGCCGTCCACGTCCAGGTAGCGCCCGAACTCCTTGCCCGCATCGAGCATCTCCGCGCTCATCACCTTGCCGCGGTCGTAGGCGCGCGCGTCGTCCCAGACCAGCGGCTTGCACAGCCGCTGGTTCATGCCGATGTCCAGGTCGCTCATCAGGAACACCGGCGTCTGCAGGCGCTCGGCAAGGTCGAGCGAGAGCGCGGCGAACTCGAAGCACTCGTACGGGTCCTCCGGAAACAGCAGCACGTGCTTGGTGTCGCCGTGCGACAGATACGCGCACTTCAAGACGTCGGACTGCTGGGTGCGCGTCGGCATGCCGGTCGAGGGTCCGCCGCGCTGCACGTCGATCACCACCGCCGGAATCTCGGCGAAGTAGGCCAGGCCGATGAACTCCGACATGAGCGAAATCCCCGGGCCCGAGGTGGCGGTAAAGGCGCGCGCCCCGTTCCACCCGGCGCCGGTGACGATGCCGATCGAGGCCAGTTCGTCCTCGGCCTGGATGATGGCGAACTTGTTCCGGCCTGACGCCTTGTCCACGCGCAGCCTGGAGCAGTAGTTCTGGAACGCCTCGGCCAGGGAAGACGAAGGCGTGATCGGGTACCAGGCGCAGACCGTCGCCCCGCCGTACACGCACCCGAGCGCCGCCGCCGCGTTGCCTTCGATGAAGATCCGTTCGCCCACCGCGTAGGCGCGCTTCGCCTTCAGCCCGAGCATGCCCTTGA
>JAABQT010000213.1 GCA_011391295.1 Betaproteobacteria bacterium | reverse complement strand
TGATCTTCAACATCAAGGGTAACGATTACCGCCTCGTTGTGGCGGTGCACTATAACCGCGGCCTGATGTACGTGCGCTTCCTGGGCACGCACCGCGAGTACGACAGAATCGATGCGGCAAACGTCTGAGGAATCGCGTATGGAACTGCGCCCAATTCGCAACAAGCGCGAACACGCTGTGGCACTCAAGGAAGCCGAGTCGCTGTGGAATGCACGCAAGGGCTCGCCCGAGGAGGATCGTCTGCTCGTGCTGGCCTTGCTCGTCGACTCCTACGAGCGGGAGCACTTCCCGATCCCTGACCCGGATCCGATCGATCTGCTCTTGCACGTGATGGAGGCGCGAGATCTGAGCCGGAAGGATCTCGAACGCTACATCGGCTCGCGCGCACGGGTCGCCGAAGTACTCAATCGCGTACGGCCTCTGACGATCGAGATGATTCGACGGCTGTGCGCGGGTCTTGGCCTGCCCGCCGACGTGTTGATCCAGGGGTACAAGCTGCGCAACGCAGCGTAGTTGCCTGTGCAGCGTCGCCGCCAGCCCGACCAGGCGAGCGGCGCGACGGAACTGGCGATTGGCAGGCGGCACGCCGGCGCTAGCCGATGTGCTTGCGGAAGAACTCGAGCGTGCGCTGGCGCGCCAGCTTCGCGGCCTCGGCGTTGTAGGAGCCGCGCTGGTCGCAGTTGAAGCCGTGCCCGGCGCCCGCGTAGAAGTGCGCCGTGATTTCAGGGTGCGCCGCGGCGATGGCCCTGGCCTGTTCCGGGCTCGGGGTCTGGTCGAGCTCGCCGAAATTGCACATCACCGGGCACTTGGGCTTGTCGCCGATGAAGCCGTGCATGCCGCCGCCGTAGTAAGGCGCTGCGCAGGCCAGCCCCGCGGTGCGCGCCGCCGCCACCCAGGTGACGGTGCCGCCCCAGCAGTAGCCGACGATGCCGACCTTGCCAGCCTTCTTCGCTTCGGCGACCGCCGCGTCGACGTCGAGCAGGGTGTGCTTCCAATCGACCTTCTGCATCAGGGCGCGGCCGGCTTCGATCTCCGGCGGCGAGTAGCCGGTGTCGTAGCCGCGCTGCAGGCGGTCGAACATCGCCGGCGCGATGACCAGGTAGCCATCCGCCGCGTAGCCGTCCGCGACGCCCTTGATATGGCTGTTGACGCCGAAGATCTCCTGGATCACGACCACTGCGCCGCGCGCCTTGCCCGCGGGCCCGGCGCGGTACGCGGCGAGCCGGTGGCCGTCGGCGGCCTTCAATTCGATCATGCTTCCCATGAGTACTCCTCCTTGAAAACCTGCGGTTAGAATCGTCATTATGAAGAAGATGCCGCAGGAATTGTTTCATCTTGCGAGACAAGCCCTGCTGCGAGCTGGCGCGCACGAAACGATGGCCGAGACCGCGGCGCAGCACCTGGTGCGCGCCGAAGAGCAGGGACTGCCCACCCACGGCATGTCGCGCGTGCCGTTTTACTGCTCGATGCTGAGGAATGGACGCGCCGACGGCAAGGCGCGCCCGACGATGGCCGCGCAGAAGGCGGCCGCCTGCCTGATCGACAACGCCGACGGCCTGCCTTTCGAATCCGTCGCCTGGGCGATCGAGGAAGTGATCCAGCGCGCACGCGCGAACGGCGTCGGGTTTGCCGGCATCCGCAACAGCGCCCATGTGGGCGTGCTGGGAATCCACCTGCTCAAGGTGGCGCAAGCCGGCATGGTCGGCGTGGCCTTTACCAATTCTCCGGCGGCAATTCCGGCCTGGGGCGGGAAGAAGGCGCTGTTCGGCACCGATCCCGTGGCTTTCGCCTTTGCGCGCAAGGGTGAGCAACCCATCGTCGTGGACCTCGCGCTCACCACCGTCACGCGCGGGAAGATCATGGTGGCGATGCAACAGGGCGAGAGGATTCCCGAGGGTTGGGCGCTCGATCGCCACGGCAAGCCCACCACCGACCCGAAGGAGGCGATCGAGCAGGGCAGCCTGTTTCCCATCGGCGGCACCAAGGGCGCGATGCTGGCGCTGGCTTTCGAGCTGGTCTGCACGGCGCTCACCGGCGCGGCGATCGGCGCGGAGGCCGATTCGTTCTTTTCCGAGCAGGGCAACAAGCCGCGCATCGGCCAGGCCTTCCTCGCCATCGATCCGGGCGCGCTCGCCGGCATGGACAGGTATTTCGAGCGCGTCGAGACCGTGGTGCGCGCCATGCTCGCCGACGAAGGCGTGCGCCTGCCGGGCGCCAGGCGCTTCGCCGCCGAGAAGCAGCAGCGCGCAGAGGGTATCGAAGTGGCCGACGCGCTGCTCTCAAGCATCGGCAAACTGGCGGCGGCCTGAGATGCGCTGGGAAGCGATCCTGCGGTTCCCGAAAATGACGGTTGCGGTGGCTACGCGCGAGGCGTGCGTCGCCAACATCCGCTACCTGCCGCCGGATGCTGCAACCAGGGATCCGGAGAATCCGCTTGCCGAGCGCGCCGCGCGCCAGATCGAGCGCTACCGCGAGGATCCCGACGCGAAATTCGACCTGCCGCTGCTCATCGAGGGCACGCCGTTCCAGCGCCGCCTGTGGGACGCGCTGTGCCAGATTCCGCGCGGCAGGACGCTGACCTACGGCGAGCTCGCGCGCAAGCTCGGCGCCGAGGCGCGCGCCGTCGGCCAGGCCTGCGGCGACAACAGGCTGCCGATCGTGATTCCCTGCCACCGCGTCATCGCCGCCAGCGGGCTCGGCGGCTTCGCCCATTCCACGGACGGCTACCTGATCGAGGCCAAGCGTTGGCTGCTGCTGCACGAGGCGCAGGCGGACGGCTTCGCGCTCCAGTCCTGAGCGACGCGGACGCCGCGCAGGTGGACGCGTTCTGCGACGCGCTGTGGCTCGAGGACGGCCTGGCGAAGAACACGCTGGAGTCCTACCGGCGCGACCTGGCGCAGCTCGCCGTGTTCCTCAAGGGCCGCGCGCTGGTGCAGGGGCGCGAGCAGGACCTGTTCGGCTTTCTCGCCTCGCGCCGCGGCCGCAGTTCGAGCGCGGCGCGCATGCTCTCCACGTTGAAGCGCTTTTACCGCTTCTGCCTGCGCGAGCGCGCGATCGCCGCCGATCCGACGCTCAAGCTCGACCCGCCCAGGCGCACGCCGCGCTTCCCCAGGACCCTGTCCGAGAGCGACGTGGAGGCCGTGCTCGCCGCGCCGGAGGTAGCGACGCCGCGCGGACTGCGCGATCGCGCCATGCTGGAGGTGCTCTACGCCGCCGGCCTGCGCGTCTCGGAACTGGTGGGACTCAAGATCTTCGAGGCCAGCCTCGACGCGGGCGTGGTGCGCGTCCTTGGCAAAGGCTCGAAGGAACGCCTGGTGCCGCTGGGAGAAGAGGCGGTCGCGTGGGTGCAGCGCTACCTCGCGCACGCGCGCCCCGCGCTGCTCGGCAAGCGCCAGAGTGACGCCATGTTCGTCACCGAGCGCGGCGCGGGCATGACGCGCCAGGCCTTCTGGTACCTGATCAAGCGCTACGGCGCGCGCGCGATCCCGGGCAAGGCGCTGTCGCCGCACGTGCTGCGCCACGCCTTCGCCACGCACCTCATCAACCACGGCGCG
>JAABQT010000212.1 GCA_011391295.1 Betaproteobacteria bacterium | reverse complement strand
GAAGGCGGCGAGGCGGCGCGCAAGCGCATCCAGGAGCTCACCGCCGACGTGGAAGTGGGCAAGATCTACGAGGGCCCGGTGCTGCGCCTGCTCGACTTCGGCGCCATCGTGCAGCTGATGCCGGGCCGCGACGGCCTGTTGCACATCAGCCAGATCAGCCACGAGCGCGTGAACGCCGTGTCCGACCACCTCAAGGAAGGCCAGATCGTCAAGGTGAAGGTGCTGGAGGCCGACGACAAGGGCCGCGTGCGCCTGTCGATGAAGGCGATCGGCGCGCCAGAGGCTGCCAAGCAGGCCTGAAGCACGGCCGGCAACAAAGAAAAGGGGCGCCCTTGGCGCCCCTTTTTCATGCGGGTGCGGGACCCTACTTCGCGACCTGCTTCTCGCGCAGCTCGTCCAGGGTCTTGCAGTCGATGCACAAGGTGGCGGTCGGGCGCGCTTCCAGGCGCTTCAGTCCGATCTCCACGCCGCAGCTCTCGCAATAGCCGTACTCATTGGCGTCGATGCGGCCGATGGTCTCGTCGATCTTCTTGATCAGTTTTCGCTCGCGGTCGCGGTTGCGCAGCTCGAGCGCCATGTCCGATTCCTGGCTGGCACGGTCGTTGGGATCGGCGAATACCGTGGCTTCGTCCTGCATCGTGTGCACGGTGCGGTCGATCTCTTCGGACAGCTCGCCTTTGAGTTGCTCCAGCATCTTGCGAAAATGCGTGCGCATTCTCGCGTTCATGTAGTCCTCGCCCTTCTTCTGCGCGTAGGGCGTAAAAGTCTTCCGGGACAGTTCGAGTGGCATTTCCTGCGTCGGCCTGGAAATGAAAGGCGCCCTTTTTAGCAGAAAAGCCCCCCTGCGGCAAGCCGAAAAAAGAGTATCATTGGCGCCCTTTTCGGGGTGTAGCGCAGCCTGGTAGCGCGCTTGCTTTGGGAGCAAGATGTCGGGAGTTCGAATCTCTCCACCCCGACCAGCAGGAAGCCCGGCGGCTGCCCGTAGCTCAACCGGATAGAGCACCAGCCTTCTAAGCTGGGGGTTGTGGGTTCGAGTCCCGCCGGGCAGACCAGTAGAATTGACGTAATTGACGTCGCAATGGTGGCCGTAGCTCAATGGTAGAGTCCTGGATTGTGATTCCAGTTGTTGTGGGTTCGAGTCCCATCGGTCACCCCACATTCAAGCACTTGCGAGAGCCCCGGCAGGGGCTTTCCCAATATCCCGCCGACGCCGAAATGATTGCGCCAATGCTCTAGCGGTAAACGTCTTTGCGATCGCCGATGGTGACCACGAGAATGGTCTGCGTTCGGTTCTGAATGTCGCACACCAGCCGGTAGTCGCCGATCCGGTACTTCCAGTACCCCTTGAGCGGCCCTGTGTAGGCCTCGCCCAGGCTGTGCGGATCGTTGTCCGTCTGTAAGCGCGCTTCAATGAACTTCTGGATACGCCGCTGCTGCTGGCCGTCGAGTTTCCCGAAGGCCTTGTCGGCCGCCGGCAGGAACTCAACCCGCCAAGCCATGCCGGCGCTTTACCTCAGCCCAGGGAACGGGCTTACCGCCCTGGCTGCGAGCTACCTCTACCGCGCGCGCGTCCGCACGTTCTTCCAGGTACGCCTCGACCGCTCGTCGGAGCAGTGCTGCTTTGGGCTTATGAGCGCGGCGCGCCTCGCGAGCCAGCGCGGCGTCAATTTCGGGTGGGAGTTTCAAGTCCATTTTGGTGACTCGGCTACGTTGGATTCATTGCATTCTATCTTCCTCGGCGCGGCAAGGCCTCGCGCGGCAACAGGAACACCTGACCCGTCCCCGCCGCGGTCTCCGGCCAGGCGAAGGGCGTATGCGGGAAAGCCCGCTCTAGCTCCCGGCGGTTCCGCCCGATCTCGCAGACCAGCAGCCCTTTCGGCTCCAGGTGGTCGTACGCCTGTTGCAGTATTAGCCGGACTAGCGCTAATCCATCCGGGCCCCCGGCCAGCGCCAGGCGCGGCTCATGCCCGTACTCACGGGGCAGGGTGTGCATC
Organism: Betaproteobacteria bacterium; assembly: GCA_011391295.1. GTDB lineage: Bacteria > Pseudomonadota > Gammaproteobacteria > Burkholderiales > SG8-39 > JAABQT01. The sequence goes on along the minus strand of JAABQT010000212.1, from coordinate 1,574 downwards.
GACACCGGATCCACGTAGGGCGGGTTGCTGACGATCAAATCGTAGCGCGCAGTTCCGAGGCCGGACATCAGATTCGAGTGCAGCAGCCGCACCCGGCTGCGCAACCGATGATTGGCGACATTGCGCCTCGCGACCACGAGCGCGCCGCGGGACAGGTCGGTCGCATCGACGCGCGCACGCGGGAACGCCTGCGCGGCAAGAACCGCAAGACAGCCCGAGCCGGTGCACAGGTCCAGTACGCGCCTCGGCCTGCCGAAATCCTTTAGCAAGAAGGCGATGTGCGACCGGGGAATGATGACGCGCCGGTCGACGTAGAACGGCTGGTCCGCAAGCCACGCCTCGTTGAGGAGGTAGGCGACCGGAATTCTTTCCCGGATACGGCGCTGCAGGAGGCGATGGATGCGAGCGGCTTCGCGTGGGTTGACCACACGGTCGGCAGCGGCATCGAACGGCAGCCCGAGCCCGCGCAACACCAGGAACGCGGCCTCGTCGCGTGCGTTGGAGGTGCCGTGGCCGTAATGCAGTCGCGCCTTGCGCAACCGTTGCCCCGCGTCGCGGACCAGCTCCTTCAGGATCAAGGCAGCAGCGCGCGCAGGGTGTCGAGGTAGATCTTCGGCAGCTGCTCCAGCGCGCCGAGCTCGATGTGCTCGTTCAGCTTGTGGATGCTGGCGTTGACAGGGCCGAACTCCAGTACCTCGGGACAGATGTCGATGATGAAGCGGGCGTCGGAGGTGCCCCCGGCGGTCGAGAGTTGCGCTACGCGCCCCGTGTGCGTCTGCACCGAGTGCAGCACCGCTTCGCGCAAGCGCCCGTGGGTGCTTAGGAAGGGCTTGCCGCCCAGTGTCCAGGCGAGCTCGTAGTCCAAGCCGTGCCGGCGCAGCACCTGTTCGAAGCGCGTGCGCAGCGACGCCTCCGTGCTGGCGGTCGAGAAGCGCAAATTGCACAGCATCACCACGGTGCCCGGCGACACGTTTTCCACCCCGATGCCCGCGTTGAGGTTCGACACCTGGAAGCTGGTCGGCGGAAAGTTCCCGTTGCCGCGGTCCCACTCGGTGGCCACCAGCTCGGCGAGGGCGGGCGCAAGCAGGTGCACCGGGTTCTTCAATTGCTCGGGATAGGCGACGTGTCCCGACGCTCCGCGCACCGTCAGTTTCGCCGACAGCGAGCCGCGCCGGCCGACGCGGACGGTGTCGCCCAAGGCGGCGGCGGAGGAGGGCTCGCCGACCACGCAGTAGTCGAGGGTCTCGCCGCGCTGCTTGAGCCGCTCGACGACGCGCACCGTCCCGTTCTTCGCCGGCCCTTCCTCGTCCGAGGTGAGCAGCAAGGCGATCGATCCCCGGTGCGCGGGGCGCTCGGCGACGAACTGCTCCACGGCGACGACAATGGCCGCGATCGACGATTTCATGTCCGCGGCGCCGCGCCCGTACAGCTTGCCGTCACGCACCGTCGGCACGAACGGATCGGAATGCCATTGGTCCAGCGGGCCGGGCGGAACGACATCGGTGTGGCCAGCGAAGCACAGCAGGGGCGGCGTGGCTCCGCGCCTGGCCCACAGGTTGGTGACGCCGCCGGTG
>JAABQT010000211.1 GCA_011391295.1 Betaproteobacteria bacterium | reverse complement strand
AATTCCTCCCACAGCCCCTCGGTGTTCTCGCGAAACACGATGTCTTCCTCCGCGGGCAGCACGTACCAGCCGTCGCGCCCGAACTCGCCCTGCAGCTGCCGCGGCAGCCAGCCGGCGAATCCCGCATACAGGCGGTAGTCCGCTTCCTTGCGCCCGAGGAGCGCCTCGACGTTTTCCGGGTGCATGCTGAGGTAGAGATTCTTCAGCACATGGAAGGCAGGCGCGGAGGGCGGCTCCGTGGCACGAAACACGGCGACCACCAGGCGCGGCATCACCGGGCCGCCGAACCACAGCGGCTGTCCGCGGTGCTCATCGCGCGTGCGGCGGTTGAGGATCACACCCACGGTGTGGAAGTCCGGCGTCTGCGTCACCAGCACCACGCTGCGGCCGAAGTTCGAGTCCTGCAGTTCGGGCTTGGCAACCAGCAGCAGGCCGTTGGCCGGCAGTTCCTGCTGCGCGCCGGCGCCGGCGGCAAGCACCAGCGCGGCAAGGAGGGCGAGAAGGCGACTAACGCGCAACCCAGCCACCGCACACGGGGAACACCTGCCCCACGAAGCAGCTCGCCGGGTCGCTGCACAGGCAGGTCGCGGCCGTTTTCATTTGTCGGGCTCGATGTTCGCCGTCGTGAAGCCCTCGAACCAGGGCGCCATCTCGTCCTCCGACGTGGACAGCATCGATGCGTGGACCTCGATGCAATGCGTGCCGCCGGCCGCGGACAGCACATGGGCGTTCAGTCGAACGACGCCGCCAAGCGGTGCGGCATACATCGCCACGAAGGTGTTGTCGTTCACTCGTGTCTTGTGCATCTGCGAAGGCTGTGGCACGCCCGGTCTGGCTCCCAGCGTCCGCAAAGTCGAAACTGCACACTCGAGCGCGGTCATTCCCGCGGCGGCAGCGGGGGTGATGACCGAGACCGTGTAAGGACCTTTGGAGCCCAGAAATCGCAAGTGAGGCTGGGACGCCTGCAGCGGGTGCGCTTCCATCTTCATCGGGGGCATGTTGGGCAGGGTCACCTTGAATTTCGGTGATGGCACCTCGAAGACGAAGCCGTCGGCCCGGCAGTTGAAACTGCCGAACAGGATCAGGACCGTGCCCCACGCCAGGAGCGCTCGCGTCATTGGACTCCGGAGGTGACCAGATAGACGATGGCAAGAACCGTAATGGTAGCGCCTGCCACCATGCGCCGTGTAACCGGCTCTTCACGCAGTACCACTGCACTGGTCAATGCCGTAATCAATGGATAGGCCGCCACCACCGGGGCAACCAGCGAGACCGGCGCGATGCTCAGTGCGCCGTACATCAGGAGCACGGCGCCGCCATTGAGTACGCCAGTAACGGCGAACCAGGCAAAGCCGTGCGTCGTCAGCGCTGGCCTGGCAGCGCGCCCGATCCGGTTGGAACCGATGACGGCGGCTGAGGACACCGTGTAGCCGATGAGGCTCGCGGCGAACGGGTTGGGCCAGAGCGCCAGTCCCGCCTTGGCACCCGCCTGGGCGAGGCCGCGCAGGATGGCGCCTGACACGGGCCACAGCAGCGACCAGCGCAGAAAACCAGGACGCACCTCGCCCTGCTTCCACGACAGGACAGCGACCCCGGCGACGATGGCCACGCAGGCGAGCGCCGCCTGCGCGGGCACCTTCTCGCCCAGGAGCAAGCCTGCCGCCAGGAGCGCAAACAGCGGAGCGGTGCCGGACACGGCGCCGGTGATCGTCGGGCCGAGCTGTTCGTTGGAGCGAAACGTAATGATCGTCACGAGGGCGGGAAAGAACAGGCCGACTGTTGCGAACAACAGCACCGCTGCAACGGTGAACCCGCCGGCGTCGAAGGCGAACGGCGCGGCCAGGGCGAACAGCACGGTCGCAGTGGGTATGCTGACCGCGGCGCCCGAGCGCGCGTCGAGCGTGCGAAGACCGATCCGGCTGGTGACCAGAGCGATGCCGAAGCACAGCGAACTCAAACCCGCCAATGCCAGCGCTGCGCGCATTTCCGGTTCAGCCAGGGGGTTTTTCCGCCATCAGTACGGCAATCGGGTATGAGATCCATGTCTGCCCATCGACCCGCCGCGTACCCGCGTGCATCCCGTCGTCGTGCAGCGAGTCCATGCGCGGATGAGTTCGTGATGGGTGAGGTGGCGGAGGGTTGTCGAAGGACGAGCCAATATTTCATCGCTTTGCATGGCGGTCTCGATACCAGGCCACCGTGCGCTCGATGCCGCTTTGTATCGGGGTAGCGACCAGGCTGAACTCGCGTTCGAACCGAGTCGAGTCAACCACGAACGGCGCGGTGAACTCGTACAGCATCTCGACGCTCGCGCGTGCGTCGGGGATGAATAGCCCGGCCAAGCGCATCATGAACGGCGAGATCACGCTTGCCCGGTTCCCGGTGCCAAGGGCTCTGCAAGCTTCCTGGACCATCTCGCCCTGCGTCCTGGCCGGGGCGTGCGGGCAGATCCAGGCCTGTCCAAGCGCTTTGTCGCTCGTGCCGAGGACTGCCGCCGCACGGCCTACGTCCTCTATGTAGGCAAAGGAGTGCGGCATCAGGGCCGAGCCGCTGATCCGGGCCTTCTTTCCGGCAACCAGGTTGCCGAACACCATGTCGCCAAGAGCCGAGCCCACCACTCCGGGGCCGTAGTAGTCGCTGGAGCGCAGGGCGGTCGCGCGCACTTCACCGCGCGAGTGGAGCCGCATCACTTGTTCCGCCATCTTCTGGCGCAGTGCCCCTTTCCTGGACACCGGTGCGATTGGCGAGTCCTCGGTAATCACCTTGGCTGAGTCATACATATAGAGATTTTCGACCGACACGTATCTGGCGTTCCCGGCCTTGGCCGCGGCCAGCGCTCCGGCCTGCAATCCCGGGAAGAGCTCGTGCCAGAGATGGTAGGGAGGATTGAGCGCCTGATAGACGACGCTGGCCCCCTCG
>JAABQT010000210.1 GCA_011391295.1 Betaproteobacteria bacterium | reverse complement strand
CGTCGCGTGCGCGCGCGGGGTGAGACGCGTCCGCCTTGACCATCTCGACATCGGCGGGCATGAGGTCAGGACGCGCGCCGCTGCGATTCACGGCCCGCACCCGCTGCCCCAGGCCACGTAACGCGCGCGCGGTCCAGCAACCGACCGGTCCGGTGCCGAAGATCAGATGGACACCCGAAGCCATGAAGTAACCTACCCCAAGTTCGATGCCACGGAGCTAACGTCTGCAGCCGCCGGTGCTGCCATTTGAACCTGCTCGAGCGATAGGTCGAGGTGTCCACTTTGGCGAATGAGGTTCCCATCCATCTGCTCGGGCACGGTTATGATGCCGCCTTGAATGCGGCCCAACGCTCGCGTTGAGGGGCCGCGTAAGCGGCGCGTAGCGAAGCGGAGCGACGCTGGCAAGCGGTCTCCTCGAACGCATGGTTGGGCTTCTGCACTGGCACGCGAGGGCGGCGCTTCACGCTTCGAGGCCTTCCATGCCCACGAGCCGAGCGGTACTACACTCGTCTCTGATTGACTTGAGGCCCTGGTACACGGGGCCGTAGTAGAAGGACTCCCAGGCGGCCACAGAAGGAAACTCGAGAAGCACGATGCGGCGCGGGGTCCAATCGCCCTCATAGACCTTGTGCGTCCCGCCGCGAGCGAGA
>JAABQT010000209.1 GCA_011391295.1 Betaproteobacteria bacterium | reverse complement strand
TAGCCGCCGGATTTGTCGTCGCGCTCCAGGGTGATGAGTTTGCGTTTCTCCGCGTCCTCGAGCAGATCGGAAAAGGCCTTGAAGCCGTAGTAGGACTCGTTGAAGCCGGGCTTCCTGCGCTTGAGCGCCTGCTTGACCATCGAGCCCCAGATCTTTTCACCTTCGCCGCGCTCGGCGATCAACGCCTGCAGGGTCTCGATCACCAGGTCGAAGGCTTCCTGTTTCTTGTCGTCGGTGGGCGCCGAATCCCGGGGCGCGCCCGCCGGCCGCACCTCGCGGCGCCGCTTGGCGGCACGGCGCTTGGCTTCATCCTCGCGTACCAGGTCGTCGTAGTAGATGAATTCGTCGCAGTTGGCGATCAGCAGGTCGGAGGAGGAGTTCTTTACCCCCACGCCGATCACCGCCTTGGCGTTCTCGCGCAGCTTGGACACCAGCGGCGAGAAGTCCGAATCGCCGCTGACGATGACGAAGCTGTCCACGTGCTTCTTCGTGTAGCACAGGTCGAGCGCGTCCACCACCATGCGGATGTCGGCGGAATTTTTGCCCGACTGGCTGCGGTGCGGAATCTCGATCAACTCGAAGGAGGCGGCGTGCATGCCGGTCTTGAACTCCTTGTAGCGATCCCAGTCGCAGTAGGCCTTCTTCACCACGATCGAGCCCTTGAGCAGAAGCTTTTCCAGCACCCGGCCGATGTCGAACTTCTCGTATTTCGCGTCGCGTACGCCCAGCGCCACGTTTTCGAAGTCGCAGAATACGGCGAGGTTTCGGGTTTCGGTCAACGTTTTCCTTGGTTGGGTACTAGCGATCTTCCGCCGGTGCATGCGGACCGGCCAACACCGCGGCACCGCCCGGCGTCGCGCCGTCGCGCAGCCCGTGCCCGCGTGCTAGCCGCTCCTGCAAGTGCTCGAAGTATAAGTAAATCACTGGCGTGATGTAGAGCGTCAGCACCTGCGACAGCAACAGGCCGCCGACCACCGCCAGGCCGAGGGGCTGGCGCGCATCGCCGCCCACGCCGTAGGCCGGTGCAATCGGCAGGCTGCCCATCAGCGCCGCCATGGGGTCGAAAACGCTTCCACGTTGCCGATCGCGGCGAGCTGGAACGGCACGTTTCTCTGCAGCGCGAGGTCGACGGCAACCGGCACCGCGGGCGCTTGGCGCGCGGCACTTTTCTCCTTTGCGCCGCTGTCATGAGAGAAATACAGGACAAGCGCCAGGCCCGCCGCCACCAACAAGCCGGCACCCGCGGCAAGTGCCTTTGCCCGGATGCTCACCCGTTCACCATGGGGAAAATCGACTCGCCAGCGTACAATTCCTCGACGCGCTCGCGACGGCGCACCAGCCGGGCATCTGCGCCCGAGACCATCACCTCGGCGGCGCGCGGTCGCGAGTTGTAGTTCGAGCTCATGCTCATGGCATAGGCGCCCGCCGACATCACCGCGAGCAGGTCGCCGGGGTGCGCCGCCAGCGTGCGGTCCCTGGCGAGGAAATCGGCACTCTCGCAGACCGGGCCGACGACGTCGTAAACAGCGGTCGCCGCCCCCGATTCCGCTTCGCGCACCGGCCGCACCTCGTGCCATGCGCCGTACAGGGCCGGGCGCAGCAGGTCGTTCATCGCCGCGTCGACGACGAGGAAGTTCTTCGCGTCCGTGCGCTTCACATACTCGACCCGAGTGAGCAGGATGCCGGCGTTACCAACGATCGAGCGGCCCGGATCGAGGATCAGCGTCTCCTTGCGCCCGGCCAGCACGCCAAGGGCGCCATCGATGAATTCCGCGATGGATGCCGGCGTCTCGTCGCGATAGCGCACCCCGAAACCCCCGCCAAGGTCGATGTGCGACAGGTTGATGCCGGCGCGCTGCAGTCGCTCGGCCAGCTCATGGATGCGCGCTGCCGCATCGATGAACGGCCCCGCCGCGCTCATCAAGGAGCCGATGTGACAGCCGATGCCGACCACGTTCACCTGTTCGATGCGCGAGGCGTCGCGGTACAGGCGCTCGGCATCCGCATACGGCACGCCGAACTTGTTCTGCTTGAGGCCGGTGGAAATATAGGGGTGCGTCCTTGCGTCGACGTCGGGATTGACGCGGAATGCGATCGGCGCGCGCTTGCCCAGACGCCCCGCCACTGCCGCCACGCGCTGCAGCTCGCCCTCGGATTCCAGGTTCAGGCACAGGATGCCTGCCTGCAGTGCGCTGGCGATTTCATCCTCCGTCTTGCCGATGCCGGAGAACAGGATCTTGCGCGCCTCGCCGCCTGCCGCGAGCACGCGCGACAGTTCGCCGCCCGAAACGATGTCGAATCCTGCGCCGAGCCGCGCGAGCAGCGCCAGCACGGCAAGGTTCGAGTTGGCCTTGACCGAGTACGCGACCAGCGCGCTGCGTCCGGCGAGCGCGCGAGTGAACTCACCATAGTGCCGCTCGATCGCCGTGCGCGAGTAGACGTAGCAGGGCGTGCCGAAGCGCCGCGCGAGATCCGCGAGCGGCACCAGGTCGGCGCACAGCGCGCCGTTGCGGTACGCGAATTCCATGGCGAGGATTACTTTTTCTCGGCGTCGCGGTCGGCGTCCACCGGGTAGGGAACGGGCTCGTACGCCGGGGGCCTCGGCAGCTTCACGCCGGGGGGCGGACTGTCGCGCAGGTACAGCGGTCCCCTCTGACCGCAGCCCGCGGCCAGCAGTGCGGCGACGGCAATGAGGGCGACGATGCGCATCCGGCAGCGGCTAAAATGACCATGTTAGCAGGGAACGATTCCATGACGGACGCTGAATTCGAGTCGTTGGCCGACGGCACGCTGTCGGCGCTGGAGCGTGCGCTCGATGGTGCGGCGCTGGATGCCGATGTTCTGGCCAAGGGCAGCGGCCTGCTGGAAGTCGAGTTCGCCGACGGCGCAAAGATCGTCATCAACCGCCACACGGCCGCGCGCGAGATCTGGGTGGCGGCGAAATCGGGCGGGTTTCACTTCCGGCACGCGGACGGCGGCTGGCGCGATACGCGCGATGGCGGCGAGTTGTTTGCGGCACTGTCGCGGCTGGTGTCCGCGCACGGCGGCACGCCGGTGATCCTCGCGCCCGGCGGCTAGTCCGAGACCGGCGCGGGCGCAGGCGCAAACAAAGGCGCCGGTACGGGCAACAGCGCAGCCCCCGGCGACAGCGGGTCCGGCGGCGGCACGAAGGTGGGCAGCAGTGCAAACGGCGGCGCGTCGTCCTTCGGCACGAATTCGCGGTAGAAGTACTCGGGGACGTGCTTGGCGTCGCCAAACACCGGCGGGTTGATGTCGAAGGTATCGGCCGTCACCACGCCGTCCGGGACGATGCGCTGCATCTCCGCGACCGCTACCTGCGCTTTTTCCATGTAACCGACCCAGATCGGAAGCGCCACCAGGCCTCCGGTCTGGTTGCGGCCGAGGGTGCGCGGCTGGTCGTAGCCCACCCAGGACACCCCGACCAGAGACGGCAGGTAACCGGCAAACCAGGCATCGATGAACTCGTTGGTGGTGCCGGTCTTGCCGGCGACGTCCTTGCGTCCGAGGCTCGCCGTGCGCGCGGCGGTGCCGACGCGGGCGACGTCCTGCATCAGGCTGTCCATGATGAAGGCATTGCGCGCATCGATTACGCGCAA
>JAABQT010000208.1 GCA_011391295.1 Betaproteobacteria bacterium | reverse complement strand
GTCCGGTCGATGTCTACCTGATGGCTTTCCAGTGGGGCTACGCGCCCTCGGTACTGCGCCTGGAAACGGGCGTGCCGTACCGCTTTCGCATGATGGCGGTGGATGTGGCGCACGGCGCGTCGCTGCAGCTCGGCCGGGGCGCGCGCATCGTGCGGTTGCGGCCCGGGACGCTGGTCGAGCAGGAACTGACCTTCTCCGAGGCCGGCGAATTCCTGCTCTACTGCACCGTCTATTGCGGACTGGCGCACGACCGCATGCAGGGGCGCGTGATCGTCAGCATGCGCAAGGAGCAATGATGAAAGAACATCACGCACTGATCGACGGACTGAAAGCGCTGCCGGCGATGGATCAGCGCCTGCTGAAATGCACGTTCGGGGCGGCGCTCGCCGCGTTGCTCGTGGGCGTCGTGTTCGGAGCGGCGACGGCGCTTGCGCGCGGCGGCTTTGTCGACCTCGGGCCGCTCGCCGGCTACCGCTCGATGACCACGCACGCGGTGAGCATCTTCTTTTACTGGCTGTACTTCGCGCAGGCGGGCCTGCTGCTCGTGTTCGCGACGGTGTTCACCTCGCACAAGCGCGGCATCGAGTGGCGCTGGAGCGCGTGGCTCGGGCTGGCGCTCATGCTCGCGGGTTTCGCCGCGAGCCTCTATGGCGTCTCGAGCGGCCTGCCGCTGCTCTACGACGCGCCACCCGAGCTCGGACGCGATCCCTCGGCCGCACTCGGCGCGACCTACGTCGGCTATCTGCTGCTCGCGGCGGGCCTGTTCTGCGTGGCGGCGGCGGGCATCGCCACCACGGTTGCGCCGCTCGCGCGCGGCGAGCACGACCGCATGCCGGTGGTGAGTTTCGCCGCCTGCGCCTGGGCGGGCCTGCTGATGGTGAGCGCCATCGCCGCGGCCAACGCATTTCTGCCGAGCGCGCTCTGGGCGCTCGGCCTGGGCCAGGCGCCGGCGGGGTACGCCACCGGCTGGCACATCCTGTTCCACAACATGCATTACCTGCCGCTAATGGCGACGGTGCTCGTGTGGTATGTGCTGGTCGAGGCGCTCACCGGCGTGACGTCGATCTTCGGCGCGCGCTTCTCGAAGATCGTGTTCGCGACGTACCTGGTGTTCGTGCCGCCGACGTCGCTCTACCACATGTTCCTCGAGCCGAACCTCGCCGAGAGCGTGCGCGTCGCCGGATCGCTGCTGTCGCTTTTCATCAGCGTGCCGACGGTGACCGTGTTCCTGGTGATCGTCGCCTCTCTCGAGGTGCACGCCCGCGCGCACGGCGCGCGGGGCCTCTTCGGCTGGATCGGCATGCTGCCCTGGCGCAACCCGGCGATGTCGGCGATCGGCTTCGCGGTGCTGAACCTCGCGCTGGGCGGCGCGCTCTCGTTCGTGCTGATCCAGGAAAAACTCGCGGTTCTGCTTTCGGACACCTTCTTCGTGCCCGGATACTTCCACTTTCTCACCGTCGGCACCGTAACGCTCACCTTCCTTGCCGCGCTGTTGTACGTGCTGCCGGCCCTCACCGGACGGCCGCTCTGGCGTCCGCAGGTGCTGCGCTGGCTGCCGCATCTCGCGACCGCGGGCCTGGCGCTGTTCGGCGGTGCGGGCGTCGCGGCCGGCTACGCCGGCGTGCCGCGCCGCGTACTCGAAGTCTCGTACGACGGCGCCGCGCCCGCCGCCTGGACGGCGCTGATGGCTGTGGTCGGCGCCGGCGGCGCGCTGATGACGGCGGCGCTCCTCGTATACCTCTATGCGCTGTTGCGCAACCTGGTGCCGGTCGGGGCCGCGGCGACTGCGGCCGGCGCGGCGCTGCCGGAGCTGCGCTGGAGCGGGGCCGTGACCGGCGCGCAGCGCGCGTGGAGCGGGCCGCTTGCGGTCGCGGTCCTGGTGGGGTTGACTGTGGCTTTCACGATGCTGGCCTTCGAGCTGCTGCGTGCGCTGCCGCTCGCGGGTGCGGGGGCGGCTCACTGAAGACGGAGGTTCGATGCATTCGGATGCAGTGATGTTTGCGGTCGTGTTCGCGGTATGGCTCGCGCTGGCGGTCGTCTACGCCACGGTGCCGATGTTCGCGATGCCCGGCTACGCCGTGGTGTGGGGCTGGGGCGCGCTGGTGTTTCTCGGCCTTGCGGGGCTGGTGGCGGCGGCCTCGCGCCGCGCTCGCCGCCGACGCGGCGGTTGATCCAGGTCAAGCCCGCAGCCGCACAAGCGCCGATCATGTTTGGCATGGACACCGCAGAACCCGTTAGAGGGGGCTTGTATGCGTAGGGGAGCCGCTGCGCTCGCCCTGCTCGCGGCGTTGTCCGTGCTCCTGCAGCCGGTCTGCGCCGCGTATGAGAATCGCGCGCCCGCGCCCCCGGTTGTCGCGCTCGCAGATGACGCGGCACGCGGTACGGATGGCTGCGTGCCCTGCTGCCCGGAGGTCGGACCCAGCGCGCTCGTCGCGCCGTCCTCTGCTCCTGTCACGAAGGCAATCCTTGCCGCGCAAGCGGTCGTTCCCCTGGCGTACGCGGCTGCGCCGCGGGCTGCGCTGTTTTCGCAGGCGCGGCCAGTTGCGGGCGTTCCGCCGACTTTCCCTCTCCCGTATCACGTCCGCTCGGCGCGCATCCAGCGCTGATCGGCTTTCCAGCTTTGCAGTCGCGCCCGGCGTGGCGCCGCCGCATGCGCGGCGCATTGTGCTCAACCAATGAAAGGAGTCGACGATGAAACGCAAATTGATGGCGGTAGCAGCGGTGGCCGTCCTGGCCGCGGCCGCTTCGGCCTGGTCGCAGCCCTATGGCATGGGCCCCGTCATGATGGGGGGCGGCTATGGTCCCGGTTATGGAATGGGGCCCGGAATGATGGGGAGCTATGGGCCGGGAGGCTACGGTGTCGATCTCAGCGCCGAGCAGCGCGCGAAGCTCGCCGAGATCCAGAAGGATGTCCAGCGCAAGCAGTGGGACCTGATGGGCAAGATGCACGAACAGGGCTCGCCGATGCACGAGGCCTTCTCCTCCGGGAAGTTCGACGAGCAGGCGGCGCGCAAGGCCTACGACGTGATGACGACTGCGCACCGGCAGATGTTCGAAATCTCGCTGGAGGCGCGCAAGCGCATGGATGCGGTGCTCACTCCCGAGCAGCGCGAACAGATGCCGCGCGGACGCGGACGGTGAACCGGATCTGCACAGGAGGTATGCCATGTATGGCGACATGATGGGCTGGGGCGGCGGCTGGGGCTTTTTCGGCATGGTGCACATGGTGCTGTGGTGGCTGTTGCTGGTCCTTGGCATCGTGGTGCTGGCGAAATGGGTGTTTGGCGGGACGGGCGGCCGTAAGGCCTCGGAGGACCACGCGCTGGCGTTGCTGCGCGAGCGCTACGCGCGCGGCGAGATCGGCAAGGAGGAGTTCGACCAAAAGAAGAAGGACATGACCTCATGATCACCAGGCGATGGTTCATGCTCGCGGCGGCGACGGCACTGGTTGGTAGCGCTTTGCAGGCCGGCGCGCAAGTTGCGCCGCGTCTTCGAGCAGCATTGACGCAAGCCGGGGCATGAAGCGTACGAGGCCATGGATGTCGGTCGCGCTTTTCCTCGCCGCCGGGCAGGCGCAGGCGCAGGCGATGCAGATTCCCAAACCCAGCGCGGGCCTGATGCC
>JAABQT010000207.1 GCA_011391295.1 Betaproteobacteria bacterium | reverse complement strand
AAACCATGGAAAGCCTGATGGAACGTTACGACGTGGTGGTGGTGGGGGCGGGCAACGCCGCCTTCTGCGCGGCGCTCGCCGCGCGCGAAAAAGTGCAGAAGGTGCTGGTGCTGGAGCGCGCCGGCGAAGACGAGGCGGGCGGCAACTCGCGCTTCACCGCGGGCCTGATGCGCGTCGCCTACGCGGGCGTGGACGACTTGAAGCGCGCCATTCCCGACCTCACGGCGGAGGAAATCGCGCGCAGCGACTTCGGCACCTACACCGAAGCGCAGTTCCTCGACGACATGGCGCGCGTCACCGAATTCCGCTGCGACCCGGACCTCACCGAGCTGCTGGTCAAGCGCAGCCTCGGCACCGTGGAATGGATGCGCACGAAGGGCGTGCGCTTCACCGCGGCCTGGGGCCGGCAGGCGTTCAACATCGGCGGCCGCTTCAAATTCTGGGGCGGGCTCACGGTGGAAGCGGTGGGCGGCGGGCCGGGGCTGGTGGAATCCCTCACCAACGCGGCGAGGAAGAGCGGCATCGAGGTGTGGTACTCGGCACGCGCCGTGGGCCTCCTCACGGACGACGAGGGCGTGAAGGGCGTGCGCGTGAAGCGCAATGGCAAGACCGTGGAAGTGCACGCGACGAGCGTGGTGCTCGCCGCGGGCGGCTTCCAGGCCAACCCGGAGGCGCGTGCGCGCTACCTCGGGCCGGGCTGGGAGTTGGCCAAAGTGCGCGGCACGCGCTTCAACACCGGCGACGTGATCCGCATGGCCCTGGACGCGGGCGCGGCGCCGGCGGGCAACTGGTCCGGCTGCCACGCGGTGGCTTGGGAACGCAATGCGCCGGAGTTCGGCGACCTCGCCATCGGCGACCAGTTCCAGAAGCATTCCTACCCCTGGGGCGTGTATATCAACGCGCACGGCAAGCGATTCGTGGACGAGGGCGCCGACTTCAGGAACTACACCTACGCCAAGTACGGGCGCGTGATCCTCGGCCAGCCGGGGCAATTCGCGTGGCAGCTGTTCGACGCCAAGGTGAAGGCGCAGCTGCGCGACGAATACAAGATCCGCCAGGTGACCAGGCACACTGCCAACACGCTGCAAGAGCTGTGCGCGAAGCTGGAGGACACCGACGGCAAGGCCGCACTGGAGGAATTGAAGGCCTACAACGCTGCGGTGCGCCAGGACATCCCGTTCAACCCGAATGTGAAGGACGGGCGTGGTACGCGCGGCTTGGCGATCCCGAAATCGAACTGGGCGAATACGTTGGACACGCCGCCCTTCGAGGCCTACGCGGTCACTTGCGGCATCACTTTCACCTTCGGCGGCCTGCGCATCAACACTGATGCGCAGGTGCTGGACACCGACGGCACGCCGATTCCGGGGCTGTTCGCGGCGGGGGAACTGGTGGGGGGCATTTTCTACTTCAATTATCCGGGCGGCACGGGGTTGACCAACGGCGCCGTGTTCGGACGCATCGCGGGCGCCAGCGCCGCGCTACACTCGACTTGAGAAGACCTGTCCAACACAAGGAGGAGACCATGAAAGCATTCAACCATCCGAGCCGGCGCACGTTCGTGCGGGCCGTCCTGGCGGGCGCGCTCGCCGCAGCCATGCCGCTGGCCGCTCAAGCGGCGGACTTCCGCGGCAAGACCATCGATTTCGTCATTCCGTTCCCGGTCGCCGGCGGCTCCGACGTATGGGCGCGCTTCTACGCGCCGTACATGACCAAGTACCTGCCCGGGAATCCGACGGTCGTCGTGAAGAACGTCCCGGGCGGCGGCTCGACGCGGGGCGCGAACGAATTCGCCGCGCGCGCGCGGCCCGACGGCCTCACGCTGCTGGGCACCTCGGGGTCGACGCAGTTCCCGTACCTGCTCGGTGACACGCGCGTGCGCTACGAGTACAAGGACTGGAAAGTCGTGCTCGCCTCCCCGACCGGCGGGGTGGTCTTCGTGAACGCGAATCTCGGCGTGAAGTCCGCCGCGGACATCGCCGCGCTGCGCAAGGCCAAGCTGATCTACGGCAGCGAGGGCGCGACCTCGCTCAGCCTGGTGCCGATGCTCGCGTTCCGCCAGCTCGACCTTCCGGTGCAGTACGTCTTCGGCATGAAGGCCCGCGGGGGCGCGCGCCTCGCCTTCGAGCGCGGCGAGTCGAACATCGACTACCAGACCTCGTCGGCCTATCTCGCCAGCGTGGTGCCCATGGTGAAAGCCGGGCGCGCCGTGCCGCTGTTCAGCTGGGGCGTGCTCGACGAGGCCGGCAAGCTGGCGCGCGACCCGACCTTCCCCGATCTGCCGCACGTCGGCGAGGTCGTGGCGCAGGCGGGCGCAAAGCAGAGCGGCCTGGAGTGGAACACGCTGGTGGCGTTCATCACGGCGGGATTCGCCGCGCAGAAGTTCGTGGTGCTGCCCAAAGGCACGCCGAAGGACATCGTCGACACGTACGCCGCGGCGTTTCGCAGGATGCAGAGCGATCCGGACCTCATCGCCCGCAAGGACAAGGTGCTCGGCCTGTACCCGCAGGCCACCGGCAAGGCCGCCGAGACGCTCTATCGCGTCGCCACCGAGGTGTCGCCGGCGTCGAAGTTCTGGGTGCGCGAGCATCTGTCGCAGAACTACGGCGTGAAGTTCGAGTAGCGCGCCGCCCGGTGCGGGCGCATTCCGCGTCGCGCGCGGCGCGCCCTCGCCACCGGCCATAACCCATGCTCGAGACGTTCATCACTTCGCTCACGGCGTTGTTCGCCCCGCAGCATTTCATGTTCCTCGGGATCGGGGTGGCGGTCGGCCTGGCGGTCGGCATCCTGCCCGGGCTCGGCGGTATCGCCGGCCTGTCGCTGCTGCTGCCGTTCCTGTACGGCATGGACGCGGTGTCCGCGCTCGCGATGCTGGTCGGCCTGATCGCGGTGATCAACACCTCGGACACCTTCACCTCCGTCCTGATGGGCATTCCGGGCTCGAGCGCCAGCCAGGCGACGGTGCTCGACGGCTTCCCGCTCGCCCAGCAGGGGCAGGCCGCGCGCGCGCTCGGCGCGGCCTTCTCCGCCTCGCTCATCGGCGGGCTGTTCGGCGCGGTGCTGCTCACCGCGGCGGTGCTCGTCGCGCGTCCCGTGATCCTCGCGTTCAGCTCCGCGGAGATGTTCATGCTCGCGGTGTTCGGCATGTCGATGGTCGGCGTGCTCGCGGGCGCGAGCCTCGCCAAGGGCGTCGCCGCCTGCGGCATCGGCCTGGTGCTCGGCTCGGTCGGCGCCGCGCCAGCCACGGGCGAGGAACGCATGTTCCTCGGCATCGACTACCTGCGCGACGGCCTGCCGCTGGTGGTGGTGGCGCTGGGCCTGTTCGCCTTCCCGGAGATCGTCGATCTGTTGCGCCTGAACCGGCCGATCGCGAAGGCCAACAAGCTCGGCGCCGGCTGGCTGCAGGGCTTCCGCGACACGCTGCGCCACTGGTTCATCGTCCTGCGCTGCTCCGGGGTCGGCGCCCTGGTCGGCGCGATCCCGGGGCTCGGCGGCAGCGTGGTCGACTGGATCGCGTACGGGCACGTCGTGCAGACCTCGCGCGACAAGTCGAAGTTCGGCAGCGGCGACATCCGCGGCGTGCTGGCGCCCGAGGCGGCGAACAACGCCTGCCAGGGCGGCGCGCTG
>JAABQT010000206.1 GCA_011391295.1 Betaproteobacteria bacterium | reverse complement strand
GACCGGCGCGCGTGCTGCCATCCCGAGCAGCCGGCGCGCCAGCGCTTCGATGCGCTCGGCGGGCAGGGGAATGCCGGGCAGCAGCGCCGCGGCGCCGCCGGAGGCGAGCCTGCTCATGTAGGACAGCCGGTGCAGGACGCCGGGCGCGTCTGCCACCACCAGCCGCTGGATGTCATCCGGGTGCGCCGCAGCGTAGCGCAGCGCGATGAGCGCACCCATCGAATGCCCCACCAGGACAAACGGACGCCGTACGTGCCGCGCCGCGACGTAATTGACGAAGGCGACGTAGTTTGCCGGCGTATAGGCCGCATTGCGCTTGCTGGAGGCACCAAAGCCCGGCAGGTCGAACGTCACCACGTGGAAATCCCGCGACAGCCATGGCACGACTTCGGCGTAGTCCTGCGCGGCGTTGCTGCCCAGACCGTGGATCAGCACGATGCTGCGCTCGCGGCCGAGGCCCGCCTCGTAGAGCACCGCTTCGCCGCCGAACACCGGTTCCGCGATGCGCGTCTCGCGCGTGCCCGGCATGCGCGGGTCACTGCCGTGCACGACCTCCAATGGCGCGCAGGCGCCGGCGGCCGCCAGGGCAAGCAACAGGCCGAAGCGTCGCAGAAGCACAGTGGATCTCCCATGTGGGGGCGGTGCCCGCCCGGCGCTATTACAATCCCGGGTGGATGACGCTGTTCGCCCTTGGCCTGAACCATACCACCGCCCCCTTGCCGGTGCGCGAGCGCGTGGTGTTCCACGTCGAAAAGCTGTTCGACGCGCTGGGCGAACTGACCCGCGGCAATCACGTCGCCGAGGCGGCGATCCTGTCCACCTGCAACCGCACCGAGCTGTACCTCTCGGCCGAGCAGCCGCGCACGGCGGCCGAGTGGCTCGCGCAGTATCACAGCATGCAGCCCGACGACTTGCGGCCCTACCTGTACACCCTGCCGCACGAGCAGGCGGTGCGCCATACCTTTCGCGTCGCCTCGGGCCTGGATTCGATGGTGCTGGGCGAGCCGCAGATCCTCGGCCAGCTGAAGGACGCGGTGCGCACGGCGGAGGCCGCCGGCACGCTCGGCACGGTCCTGCACAAGCTGTTCCAGCGCACCTTCGCCGTGGCCAAGGAAGTGCGCAGCACCACGCAGCTGGGCGCGAGCAGCGTTTCCATGGCCGCCGCCGGGGTGAAGCTGGCGGCGCGCATCTTCCCCAGCCTCAAGGACCAGGCGGTGCTGTTCATCGGCGCCGGCGAGATGATCGAGTTGTGCGCCACCCATTTCGCGGCGCAGGCGCCGGCGCGCATCACCGTGGCCAACCGCACGCTGGAGCGCGGCCATGCGCTCGCGCACCGCTTCAACGGCCGCGCCATCGAGCTGCGTGCCCTCGCCGAGCACCTGCAGGACCACGACATCGTGGTGTCCTGCACCGCATCTTCGCTTCCGATTTTGGGTAAAGGGCTGGTGGAGCGCGCGCTGCGCGCGCGCAAGCGCCGGCCGATGTTCATGATGGACCTCGCGGTGCCGCGCGACATCGAGGCCGAGGTGGGCGAGCTGGACGACGTGTTCCTGTACACGCTCGACGACATGCAAGGCATCGTGCAGGGCAACCTCGACGCGCGCCGCTCGGCGCTGGTGCAGGCCGAGGCGATCATCGAGACGCAGGTCGGGCAATTCATGCACTGGATGCAGGCGCGCGCCTCGGTGCCGCTGATCCGCCAGCTGCGCGAGCAGGGCGAGGCGGCGCGCCGGCACGAGCTGGAGCGGGCGCTGCGCCTGCTGCAAAAAGGCGGGGAGCCCCGGCAGGTGCTGGAGGCGCTGTCCCAGGGGCTCACCAACAAGCTGCTGCACGGCCCGACGCAGGCGCTGAATGAATCGGCGGGCGAGGAGCGCCGGGCGCTGTCCGAGCTGCTCGAGCGCCTGTACCGCCCCAGGTGAAGTCCACGCTGCGCACCAAGCTCGACAGCCTGGCGGTGCGCTTGGACGAGTTGAACCGCCTGCTGGCCGCGGAGGATGCGACGCGCGACCTCGACCAGTTCAGGAAACTGTCGCGCGAGCACTCGGAACTCACCGGGCTGGTGCAGTTGTACGACCGGTACCGGCAGGCCGAGCGCGACGCGCGCGAGGCGAAGGATCTGGCGGCCGACGCGGCGATGAAGGGCTACGCGGAGGAGGAGCTGAAGAACGCCCGCGCGGCCATGGATAAGCTGGCAGCGCAACTGCAAAAACAGCTGCTGCCGAAAGACCCGAACGACGAGCGCAACTTGTTCCTCGAAGTGCGCGCCGGCACCGGCGGCGACGAATCGGCCCTGTTCGCCGGCGCCCTGTTCCGCATGTACGCCCGCTACGCGGAGCGCCAGGGCTGGCAGATGGAGATCATTTCCGAGAGCGCCTCGGAGCTGGGCGGCTACAAGGAGGTGATCGCGCGCATCACCGGCCAGGGCGCCTATTCCAGGCTCAAGTTCGAGTCCGGCGCGCACCGCGTGCAGCGCGTGCCCGAAACCGAGGCGCAGGGCCGCATCCACACCTCCGCCTGCACGGTCGCGGTGCTGCCCGAAGCCGACGCGCTCGACGAAGTGGTGCTCAACCCGGCGGAGTTGCGCGTCGACACCTTCCGCGCATCGGGCGCGGGCGGCCAGCACGTCAACAAGACCGACTCGGCGATCCGCGTCACGCACCTGCCGACCGGGATCGTGGTCGAGTGCCAGGACTCGCGCTCGCAGCACAAGAACCGCGAAAAGGCGTTGTCGGTCCTGGCGGCGCGCATCAAGGACAAGCAGATGCGCGAGCAGCAGGCGAGCACCGCCTCGACGCGCAAGCTGCTGGTCGGCTCCGGCGACCGCTCGGAGCGCATCCGCACCTACAATTTCCCGCAGGGGCGCGTCACCGACCACCGCATCAATCTCACGCTCTACAAGATCGAGCGCATCATGCAAGGCGAGCTGGACGAGCTGATCGACGGACTGGCCGCCGAGCACCAGGCCGAGTTGCTGGCGCAGCTCGCCGAGGCGTGACCGTCGGGGAAGCCCTGCGGGCGCTCGAGGCGCGCGAGGCGCGCCTGCTGCTCGCCAGGGCCACGGGGTTTTCCGAGGCCAGCGTGCTGGCCCATCCGGAGCGCGCGCTGCCCGCTGAAGCTGCGGCGTTGTTCCTGGAATTCGCTGCGCGCCGCGTGCGGGGCGAGCCGATCGCCTACATCCTGGGCGAGAAGGAGTTCTACGGCCTGCCGCTGGCGGTGAATGCAGCGGTGCTGATCCCGCGTCCGGAAACCGAACTGCTGGTGGAGCTGGCGCTCGCGCGCAAGCCGGCTTCGCTGCTAGATCTGGGCACCGGTTCAGGCGCCATCGCGCTCGCGATCAAGCGCCACCTGCCCGCGGCGCGCGTGGTGGCCGTAGAGAGGAGTGCCGCGGCGCTGGCGGTGGCGGCGCGCAACGCCATGCGCCTCGCGCTCGAGGTCGAGCTGCGCCACGGCCTGTGGTTCGGGCCGGTGGCCGGCGAGCGTTTCGACCTGGTCCTGTCCAATCCCCCTTACGTCGCCGAGGGCGATCCGCACCTCGCGCAGGGGGATCTGCGCTTCGAGCCGCATTCGGCGCTGGTGGCGGGACCGGACGGGCTCGACGCCTTGCGCGAGATCGCGCGCGCGGCGCCTTCCCACTTGAACCC
>JAABQT010000205.1 GCA_011391295.1 Betaproteobacteria bacterium | reverse complement strand
TAAAGAATGAGCGCGAGGAGCGCCGGCACGGTGCCGATGGTGCCGAGCAGCGCGATCAGAAAAGCAAACAGCGCGAGCGAGGGAATGGTCTGGATCACGCCGACGGCGCCGAGGATGATCTGTGCCAGGCGCGGTCGCTTCGCCGCCGCGACACCGAGCGGCACGCCCGCGGCGATGCTGGCGGCGAGCGAGGCGAACACCAGCAGCAGGTGCTCGCGCGTCAGGCGCCAGAAGTCCGGGCCGAACAGGGCGTGAAGAAACGAGCGCGGCGCGCCGCGGCCACCGCCGAGGAATTCCTGCGCCACGCCGGCGAACGGCACCTGGTCGAGCTCCGCGCGCGCGTTCATGCGCACCATGGCGGGCGCATCGATGCGCCCCGCGAGTCGCTCGAAGGCGGCGAATGCCTGCGCGAAGCGCGCTGGCGCGTCGGCCCGGTACAGCAGCAGCGCGTCGTACACGGGAAAAAAACCCCGGTCGTCGGCGAGCACCGCAATGTCGTAGCGTGCGATCTTGGCGTCGGTGGAGTACAAGTCGATGACATCCAGTTCGCCGGCGGCAAGCGCCTCGTAGGCCAGCCCGTGGTCCAGCCCGCGCGGCGCCTGCGGCAAGGCGTAGGCCGCCTTGAGCCCCGGCCAGCCGTCGCGCCGCCCCAGAAATTCGTGCGAGAAACCCAAACGCAGTTGCGGGTGCCGGGTGAGCTCGGAAATGCGCGCCGCGGCGTCGCGCCGGCGCATGCCGAGGGCGTAGGTGTTGCTGAAACCCAAGGGGTACCCCGCGGCGAGGCCGAGCGGTGCGAGCCGGGCATTGATCTGCGCCAGCGACAGCCTGGCGTCGCTGCGCAGGATCTCCTGTGAGATGGTTCCCGTGTATTCGGGATAGACGTCGATTGCGCCGTTCTTCAGCGCCTCCACGAGGATCGCCGTATTGCCCAATCCCGGCCGGTGCACGGCCGGCGCCGCCGACTGCGCCAGGATCTCGCCGAGGATGTAGGACTCGGTGAAGCGCTTCGAGCCGACCTTCAGCGTCTCCGCCTGCACCCCCGTGCAGGCCAGCAGCAGCAGCAACCCCCACCTCATGCCGCGCGCTCGAGCCGCTCCGCACCGCCCTCAAGAAACTGCAGCCGCGCCAGGCTCGCGTACAACCCGCCCTCACGCATCAACTCGGCGTGCGTGCCCTGCGCGGCGATGGCGCCGCGTTCCAGCACCACGATGCGGTCGGCATGCTGCACGGTGGCGAGGCGGTGCGCGATCACCAGCGTGGTGCGCCCGCGCTCCAGCGCCTCGAGGGCCTGCTGCACCATGCGCTCGCTTTCCGCGTCCAGCGAACTGGTCGCCTCATCGAGCAGCAGCAGCGGCCGGTCCGCGAGCAGCGCGCGCGCGATCGACAGGCGCTGGCGCTGCCCGCCCGAGAGCGTGACCCCGCGCTCGCCCAGTGGCGTATCCAGGCCCTGCGGCAGGCGCGCAACGAACTCGTCGGCATAGGCCTGCGCGCAGGCGCGCCCGACCTCCGCGCGCGTGGCCCCGGGTCGGCCGTAGCGCACGTTGTCGAACACGCTGGCGGCAAAGATCACCGGCTCCTGCGGCACCACCGCGATCAGGCCGCGCAGCGCCCGCGGTTCCATGGCGCGCAGGTCCACGCCGTCGATGCGGATCGCGCCCGCCTGCGGGTCGTAAAAGCGCAGCAGCAGCGCAAGCACCGTGCTCTTGCCGGCGCCCGAGGGACCGACCAGCGCCACGCGCTCGCCGGCCGCCAGGCGCAATGTAAAGCCGGCGAGCGCCGGTACCGCGGGGCGCGCCGGATAGGCGAAGCTCACGGCGTCGAACTCGACCGCGCGCGGCACCTGCGGCGCCGGTTGCGGCTCCGGGGGCGCGACGATGTCCGGCCGCGCGTCGAGCAGCTCGAACAGGCGTTCCGTGGCGCCGGCCGCGCGCTGCAGCTCGCCCCAGATTTCGGCCACCGTGCCCGCCCCGGTCGCCACCACGCCCGCATAGAACACGAAGGCCGAGAGCTCCCCGGCCGACATGCGCCCGGCAAATACGTCGTGCCCGCCCACCCACAGGATCATGCCCACCGCGCAGAATCCGATCAGCATCACCGCCGCGACGAGGAACGCCTTCTGCCCGACGCGCGCCGCGCCGGCGGCGTAGGCGGCCTCGGCGTGGCGCGCGAACTGCGCGCGATCGTGATCCTCGTGCACATAGGCCTGCACGGTGCGCACTTCATGCACCGCCTCGTCGACGTGCGCCGACACGTCGGCGACCCGGTCCTGGCTTTCGCGCGACAGGCGCCGCACGCGCCGCCCGAGCAGCAGGATCGGCACCAGCGTCGCCGGCACGCCGAGCAGCACCAGGGCTGCGAGTTTCCAGCTGGTGATGAACAGCATCGCCGCGGCGCCGATCATCATCAGGAGGTTGCGCACGAA
Organism: Betaproteobacteria bacterium; assembly: GCA_011391295.1. Classification (GTDB taxonomy): domain Bacteria; phylum Pseudomonadota; class Gammaproteobacteria; order Burkholderiales; family SG8-39; genus JAABQT01. Next base: position 1,278 of record JAABQT010000205.1, on the reverse strand, counting down.
CATCGACAGGCCGTAGCCGATCACCTGCTGCAGCACGGTGGTGTCGCTGGTGAGGCGCGAGATCACCTCGCCGGTGCGCGTCGACTCGAAGAACGCGCTCGACAGGCCGAGCAGGTGGTCGAACACCGCGCGGCGCAGGTCGGTGACCACGCGCTCGCCGGTGGTCATCATCAGCGCGAAGCGGAAATAAGTGGCCACCGAGAGCGCCACCGCCAGCGCGACCAGCGCGCCCAGCGCCTGGTCGAGCAACTGCGGCTCGCCGCTGCCAAAGCCGTTGTCCACCACGTGCTTGAGGCCCTGGCCGAGCGCGAGCACGCAGCCGGCCGCCACCAGCAGCGCGGCGAGCGCCGCGGCGACGCGCCAGCGGTAAGGCAGCAGGAACTTCGCCAGCCGCAACATGGAGTGCATGCGGGCACTGTACCGCAGCGCCCGCGGCGCGCGCTATCGGCGCAACGTGCTAGGCAGCCGGAGCGCCGGCGCGCTCGACTTGCACCAGGCAGTCGTAGAACGTGGCGCCGCCGCCCAGGTCGGCGGTGCGCTGCGCGGTGAGGTTGTTGGCGTTGCCGCCGTCGGGCGAGTGCTTCTTCCACCACACCGAAGGCGCGACCACCACGCCGCGGCGCGGCTTGCCGTTGATGCGCGCGCGCAGCCGCAGGCTGCCGCGCGCATTGAACACGCGCACGTATTCGCCGTCGCGGATGGCGCGCGCCGCCGCGTCCTCGGCATGCATTTCCACGCAGGGTTCGCCTTCCAGGTCGCGGAAGCGCTTCAGGTGCGCGAAGCTGGAATTGAGGAAATTGCGCGCCGGCGGCGACAGGAAGGCGAGCGGATATTCCTCCGCCAGCGCCGGGTTGCTGGCCACCGACTCGGCCGGCGGATTGAAGAACGGCAGCGGGTCCAGGCCCTGGCGCTCCAGCGCCGCGCTGTAGAACTCGCACTTGCCCGAGGGCGTCGGAAATCCGCCCTGCGCGAATGGCGCGAAACGCTCGGGCACATTGAGCCGCTGCCAGCCGGTGCGCTTCATGCCCTCCCACTCGATGCCCTGCATGCGCGAGTTGGTAGAGGCGAGCGCCGTGCGGCACAGGTCCTGGTCCGAATCGCGAAAGCACGGTTCGTCGAAGCCCATGCGCGCGGCGAGGCGGCGGAACACTTCCGTGTTGGGCAGCGATTCGCCCACCGGCGCAATCGCCGGATTGTTGGCGAGCGCGTACAGGTGCCCGTAGGACTTGTGCACGTCGTAGTGCTCGAGCTGCGTGGTGGCCGGCAGCACCAGGTCCG
>JAABQT010000020.1 GCA_011391295.1 Betaproteobacteria bacterium | reverse complement strand
ATCTCATCCGCACGGCGCGTCAGGTAGTCGATGCCGTCGTTGTTGTACAGCGCGGCGAGCGGCACTTCGCGCTCGCCCAGTGTCGAGACGAGCTTCACCTTTGCGTCGAGCGCGATCAGTGCGGGCGCGGTGTCGGTCGAGGATACCGCCACGCAGCGCTTGCTCGCGGTGGCCACCCAGCAGATGTCGCCGTCCTTCTTCAGGCAGAAATCGATGGCCTTGCGCCACTCATGGTTCTGGTTGTAGTAGGTGCAGCGCGTATCCAGGCACAGGTTGCCACCGAGCGTACCCATGTTGCGCAGGTGCGGGGTGGCCACCTGCGCGGCCGCCTGCCACAGGCCGCGGTATCGTTCGCGGATCGCGCCGTCGTTCACCAGATCGGAAAGCGTGAGCCCCGCGCCGAGCGTGCCGTTCGACTTTCTCAGCTCGTGCACGCCGCGCAGCGACACCAGCGTCCTGGGCGACTGGTGGCGGCGCTTCATGTTCGGGATCAGGTCGGTGCCGCCGGCGATCAGCATCGCCTGCGGGCCCTCGTCCGCGAGGATCCTGGCCGCCTCCGCGATCGAGCGCGGCGCGCGAAACTCGAACCACGGCAGCCGCATCATGCCGCCACCTTCCTGCGCCAGGGTTCACCTGCGGGCGACTTGATCTCGTCCCCGTCGCCGCCTTCCCAGGGCGGCAGCACGCGGATGGGCGCGGGATAAGGCACCGATGGAAAACTCTCCGGCCCCACGCGCGGGTTCTTTCCCTGCGCCTTCAGCTCGAGCGCTCTGAGCACCTTGTCCGGCGTGATGGGCACTTCGTCGATGCGCACGCCCACCGCGTCGTAGATCGCGTTCGCCACCGCCGGCATCACGGGCAGCAGCGGCCCCTGCCCGGCTTCCTTCGCTCCGAACGGGCCGTTCGCATCGGGCTCCTCGATCAGCGTCACGTCCACCTCCGGCATGTCGAGGGCGGTGAGGCTCTTGTACTCGAGCAGGGACGGAATGCGGTGCACCAGCGCGCCGGAGAGCTTGGGCGGCAGGCGCCGGAATACCTGCTCTTCCATCAGCGCCTCGCCCAGCCCCATGTACACGCCGCCGATCACCTGCCCGCGCGCGAGCACCGGGTTGAGCGTGCGGCCGATGTCGTGCGCGATCCAGATCTTCGGCACCGTGATCCAGCCGGTTTCGGGGTCGACTTCGGTTTGCACCACGCAGGCGGAGAAACTGTAGGCCGGCGAAGGCCCCACGCCCGCCCCCTTGTACCGACCCGGCGCCCTGGGCGGCGAATACGAGCCGACCGTGGAGAGCGTGCCGAATTTCGCCTCGGCCAGCGCAATCGCCTCGGTAAAGCTCATGCCTTTGTCCGGGTCTTCGGCAGCGAACACGCGCCCTTGCGCGAACACGACGCGATCGGGTGCGATGCCAAGCGACTCCGACGCGGCCGCGGCGATGCTCTCGCGCACGCGGCCTGCGGCCTGCAGCGCGGCGTTGCCCATCATCACGGTCACGCGGCTCGAGTACGAACCGAGATCGATGGGCGTGATGCCGGTATCGCCGGTGACGCAGCGCACCAGGCCGGTGTCGATGCCGAGCACTTCGGCGACGATGGTCGCGAGCACGTCGTCGGAGCCCTGCCCCAGCTCGGTCGCCCCGCAATACACCGTGACCTGGCCGCTGCGATCGAGCAGCAGCTGCACGCCCGTGTGCGGCATCTTGTTCCAGTAGATCGACACGCCGGCGCCGCACATGTAGGCGCTGCAGGCGATGCCAACGCCGCGTCCCAGGGGAAGCTTGCGGTGCTTGTGCTTCCAGCCCGAGCGCTCGACCACGGCTCGGATGCACTCGGCGAGGCCGGTCGAGCCGATGCGCAGCCAGCTCGCGGTAAGCGAATCGCGCTTGGTGACCATGTTGAGCCGCATGTCGGCCGGATCGAGCCCGAGCTTCTCGGCGATCTTGTCCAGCTGCACTTCCTGCCCGAAACGCGGCTGCGGCGTGCCATGGCCGCGCTTGGGGCCGCAGGGCGGCTTGTTGGTGAAGGTGCGGCACGCCTCGAACTTGAATCTCGGCAGTTCGTAGGTGACCGGCGTCAGCACGCCGGTGTAGAAGGTGCTCGCCGGGCCGTGCGAGCCGTAGCCGCCGCCGTCGAGCAGCGTCTGCAGGTGCATCGCCGTCAGCTTGCCGTCCTTGCTGACGCCGGTACGCAATTTCATCAGCACCGGATGCCGGCCGCGGTGCTGATAGAACACTTCCTCGCGCGTCAGGCAGATCTTCACCGGGCGGCCCAGCAGCAGTGCCGCCTTGGCGACCACGATTTCGTGGTTGGCCGGATCGCACTTGCCGCCGAAGCCTCCGCCGTTGGGCGTGGCGATGACACGGATATGCGAGGCCGGCATCTGCAGCACGCGCGCGAGTTGGCGATGCAGGTAGTGGGGATTCTGCGTGCTCGTCGAGAGCAGCAGCTTGCCGTCGCCCTCGACCGTGGCGAGCGCGGCCTGCTGCTCCATCGCCAGGTGCGTGTTGCCCTGGAAGAAGAAGGTGTCCTCGAACACGTGATCGGACTTGGCGAGCGCCTCGTCCACGTCGCCGAACTCGTAGGCCAGGTTGCGATGGATATTGCCCTGCTCGCCGTAGTCGTGGATGCGCGGCTCGGGCTGCGCCAGCGCTTCCTCGGGCGTGGCGATGGTCGCCAACGGACGGTATTTCACGTCGATCAGATCCAGCGCCTCATTCGCGCCCTGCTCGTCCCCCGCAACCACCGCGGCGACCGGATCGCCGACATAGCGCACGCGCTCGGGTGCCAGCGCGTACTCATCCAGCGACACCGGCATGATGCCGAAGGGAATCGGAAAATCCTTGCCCGTGAGCACCAGGCGCACGCCCGGATGCTTCTCGGCGCGGGACACGTCGATCGATTCGATCACCGCGTGCGGCAGCGACGAACGCAGCATCTTGCAGTGAAGCATGCGCGGCAGCACGAGGTCGTCGGCGAAGCGCAGCTGCCCCAGCGCCTTGGCGCGCCCGTCGACGCGCCGGCGCGCCTTGCCGATCACGTTGAAGGGCTTGTTCTCCGCGCTCATGCGCGCGTCCCTCTCATGTCCGCGGCAGCGCGCTCGATCGCGTCGACGATCTGCTGGTAGCCCGTGCAACGGCACAGGTTGCCCGAGATCGCCTCCCTGATGCGCTCGCGGCTGGGATCGGGCTCGGCCTCGAGGAGCGCTTTCGCGGTCATCAGCATGCCGGGCGTGCAGTAGCCGCACTGCGAGCCGCCGCAATCGGCGAACGCGGCCTGCAGCGGATGCAGCTGCGTGCCCTGCGCCAGCCCTTCCACGGTCTCGATCGAGCGGCCGTCGCATTCCAGGGCGAGCGTCAGGCAGGAAAGCACCGGCTCGCCGTCCACCAGGACGGCGCAGGCGCCGCACTCGCCCAGTTCGCAGCCATGCTTGGTGCCGGTGAGGTTGAGCTCCTCGCGCAGCACCTCGAGCAGCGTCTTGTAGGAATGGAACAGGATCTCCTGTGCCTCGCCGTTGACGCGCAGCTTCATGCGCACCGCGTTCATGCCAGTCCCTTCACCAGGTATTCGGACAGCGCGTCGGCGATCTCGTCGGGCATCTGCGGCCCGTCGGGCCGGTACCAGCGCGCCGTCCAGTTCACCGCACCCAGCATGGCGCGCGTCACCAGCGAAGCGTCGCAGCGCGCGAACTCGCGGTTCTTCACCCCCGCCGCGACGATGGCGCGCACCGCTCGCTCGTAGGCGTCGCGCTTATCGATCATCGGCGCACGCAGTTTAGGCGGCAGCGACTCGACGTCGAGGTGCGCGGTGGCGCCCTCCAGCTCGTCCAGCATGCAGTGCACGTGCGCGCGCAGCACCATGCGCAAGCGCTCGGCCGCCGGGCCCTTGGCCGCCTGCACCGCGGCGTGCATGCGCTCCAGGGTCCTCTCCTGGCAGAACAGCAGGATTTCGTCCTTGCCGGAGAAGTAGTGGTACAGGTTGCCAGGGGAGAGGCCCGCTTCCTCGGCGATCTCGCGCATGCCGGCGGCGGCCACGCCGCGGCGGCGGAACACGCGCGCCGCCGCGTGCAGGATCTCCATGCGCCGCGCCTCGTTGCGCTGGCGCACTCGATTGGAACTGAAGTTCAAAACTTGAACCATCGTTCGAATTCTAGCCCGATCCCCCGGCAGCGTCCACCTGCGCCATGAACCGGGGGGCCAGGGCGCGCAGCCGGGCGGCGTCCATGCGCCCGCTGCGGGTCATGTAGTCGTAGGCGAGGCCCAGGGCGTCCAGGCGCCGCATGCGCTCCGGGAAGGCCTCGTACCAGTGCGAGCTCGCGCTCGCCGCGGCGTAGAGCTTTTCCACCACCGGCCGCCGCTCGCCCTCGAAGGCCGCCAGCGCCGCGGGCACGTCCTCCCCCGCCTCGCCGAAGGCGCGGTCCAGGGCGATCGCGTCCTCGAACGCGAGGCGCGTACCCGAGCCGATGGAAAAATGCATGCTGCGCAGCGCATCGCCGATCAGCACCGCGTTGCCCGCGCGCCACACCAGGTTGGACAGCAGCGGGAATTGGCGCCAGACGGACTTGTTGGCGAGCAGCGGGTGGCCGCCGAGGTCCGCCGCGAACACGCGCTCGCAGTAGACGCGCGAGGCCGCTTCGTCCAGGCGGTCGAGGCCGGCGCGCTGCCAGGTGGCGGCATCGCATTCCACGATGAAGGTGCTCATGCCGGGCGCGTAACGGTAGTGGTGGGCGACGAAGGAGCCGTGCTCGCTTTCGCGGAAGGTGAGCGTCAGGCAATCGAAGCGCTGCGTGGTGCCATACCAGACGAACCTGTTGCTCAGCCACTCGACCTGCGGCTCGAATCCCTTGCCCTGCCGCACCACCGAGTTCAGCCCGTCGGCGCCGACAACGAGATCTGTCGGCGGCGGCGCCTCGAGCCGCCGGTCAAACCGGATATCCACGCCCGCCTCGAGACAGAGCCCCTGCAGGAAACGCAGCAGGTCCAGCCGCCCGATGGCGGAGAAGCCATTGCCGTCGATCTCCACCACCGCGCCGCGATGCACGATGCGCTGCACCGGCCAGGATTCCATGCGCGCGGACAGCTTGGCGTGCAAGTCGGGAGCGTCGCGCTCGAGGAAGGCGAGCGCGCCCTGGGAAAACACCACGCCGAAGCCGAAGGTGGCGTCCGGCGGGTTCTGCTCATGGACTTCGACGCGCCAGCGCGGATTTCTGCGCTTGGCGAGGAGCGAAAAAAGCAGGCCGGCGGGGCCGGCGCCCAGGATGGCGACGTTCATGCCGCGGCGGCGGGCACGCGTGGATTACTTGTAGCGGTACACGACCAGCTTGTCGGCCGCGGATTCGGGCGTCCAGACCTCGCCCTTGCGCCCGTGGATCTGGCGCACGTTGGCGGTGGCGGTCGAGGACTTGAAGGTCTCGAATTTCTGCGTCGCCGGATCGAAGCGCAGCATCACCTGCGCCGACCACTCGGAGACCCAGACCTTGTCCGCCTCGTCGACGTACACGGCGTACACGCGCGGCCGCTCGCCCGGCGCCTTCCACTGCGCCCACGCGCCGGACTTGGGATCGTAGCGGCTGAGCTGGCCGGAGTTCCATTCGGCGACCCACAGGACGCCCTTCGAATCCGACCACACGCGCCTGGCGCCCTGCCCGCGCGTCGGTGGCTCGATGACGGTGGCCCTGCTGGTCGCCGCGTCGATGCGCGCGATGTGCGAGCCGGCGAGCGACGCGTAGTAGACGATGCCCTCCGGCGTGGCGTGGATGCCATAGGGGCCGCGCCCTTTCGGCGCATCGAACACCGTCAGGCCGCCGGTTTTCGGATCGAGCCGGCCGTAGTAGCCGCTCTGCCCGGTAAACCAGTGAATCCCTGCCTGGTCGAAGATTGCGGTGTTGAGATTCGCGTAGCCGCTCGCTTCCGGCAGACGCCAGGCCTTTACTGCGCGCGTCTTGGGATCCACCCGCACGATCGCGTTCTGGCCGCTGTCGGTAAGCCACGCGGCGCCATCCTTGCCGAGGATTACGCCGTGCGGCGACGAGCCGGATCCGAGCGGGATCAGCTCGACCTTTCCGGTCTGCGGATCGAGGCGACCGAGCTCGCCGCTGCGCTGCGCCGAGAACCACACCGGCCCGCCGGGCGCGGGGTCGGCCCACACGTCGTGCGCGCCGACGCGCGCCGGCAGCCGATACTCCTGGATCGTGACCTCGGCCGCGGCGGCGCCGGCCGCCAATGCCAATAGCAGCCCTGCGAGAATTTTCATGGCGAGTCCCCTGCCTTGGTTGCCGGAACAATCAGCATCTGCCGCATGATACAAATTGTTACGCCTGCAGCGGCGGGAGAAGATTAAGCTTGCCGCATGCGTGGCGTGCTTTTTCTGGTGTCATTGGCCTGCCTCGGACTTCTCGCCGGCCCGGCCTCCGCAGATCGGGGGCATCCGCGCGTGCGCATCGGCGTGATGGTGGGGGCGCCGTTCTTCTGGCATGCGCCCTGGTACTACGGACCCCCCTATACCTATTACCGCGGTCCCGTGGCCGCCAACTACCCCGAATCGCAGGTCTACATCGAGAAGGACCCGGTCGGACAGGACCTGGACGCCACGCAATACTGGTATTTCTGTCCCGATTCCAATACCTACTATCCCTACGTCAAGCAATGCGCGAACCCATGGCACCGAGTCGTACCCTACCCGCCGCGGCAATAGCTCTGGGCGCAACGCTCCTCCTGGCGGCCTGCGTCAGCACGCCTACGGGCCCGAGCGTGCTGGTGCTGCCGGGAAGCTCCAAGAGCTTCGAGCAGTTCCGCGCCGATGACGTCGAGTGCCGGCAATACGCGAGCTTTCAGGTCAACGGATCGACGCCTGACCAGGCCGCAATGGATAGCGGCGTGAAGAGCGCCGTGGTCGGCACCGCAGTGGGCGCCGCCGCGGGCGCGCTGATCGGCGGGCATCAGGGCGCGGGTTCGGGCGCCGGCGCGGGACTGGTGGTCGGCGCGCTCGCCGGCACTGGCGCCGCACAAGGCACTGCACGTAACACGCAACGCAGCTACGACTTCGCGTACCAGCAGTGCATGTACGCGAAAGGGCACAAGGTTCCCGTGGCGGGTTATGCGATTCAGCGCAACGAGCGGCGCACTGCGGCGCCCCCGCCGCCGCCCCCGCCGAAACCCTAGGGCATCTGGATCTTGCCGCCGGGAATTCCGCCCTGCGGCACGACGATGGACGAGGCCGCCTGGCGGCGCATTTCCTGCAATTCCTTCATCGCGCGATCGATCGCTTCCTTGGCGAGGCCGCCGAACTGCTTCGCGGCGCCATCCAGCGTCGAGGCCGGGATCTCGAATGCGATCGGCAGCGTGCCAACCTGCGTCATCACCTGCGTCTCGCCGACGTAGATTACGGGCCGGGCGATGTCGGTGGTGGCGTCCGGCTTCACCGGCGTGAGGCGCCGGATGGTGCCGATGCGCCGGTCGGTGAACACTTCCTCAAGGTACATCGCCGCTCCATCCATGCTCGGATCGGCGGTGCGCTTTTCGTTCTCTTGTGCCATGAGATTCCTTGTGATCGGCAAAAGGACTAGTTTACCGCGCGCAACTTGAACCGCTGGATCTTCCCGGTCGCCGTCTTCGGCAATTCAGTCGCGAACTCGATCCAGCGCGGATACTTGTAGGGCGCGAGCTTCGACTTGACGTACGCCTTCAGCTCCTCATCGGTGGCCTTGGCACCGGGCTTGAGCACCACGTAAGCCTTGGGCTTCACCAGCTTGTGCTCGTCCTCCATGCCGACCACCGCCGCCTCGAGCACCGACGGATGGCCGACCAGCGCCGCCTCAACCTCCGCGGGCGACACCCAGATCCCGCCCACTTTCAGCATGTCGTCGGTGCGCCCGCCGTAGACGTAGAAGCCGTCCGCGTCCTGCGTGTACTTGTCGCCGCTCTTGATCCACGCGCCGACGAACGTCGCGCGGCTCTTGGCGCGGTTGTTCCAGTAGTACATGGCGCTGCTCGGCCCCGAGATTTCCAGTTCGCCGAGTTCGCCCTGCTTCACCGGCTCGCCCTGCTCGTCCATCAGCCTCAATGCATACCCGGGAACCGCCTTTCCGGTCGAGCCAAGGCGAAGATCACCCGGCCGGTTGGAGAGGAAGATGTGCAGCATTTCGGTCGAGCCGATGCCGTCCAGGATGTCGAGTCCGGTCTTTTCCCTGAAGCTCTTCGCGATCTGCGGCGGCAGCGCCTCCCCCGCGGAAATGCAGTTGCGCAGCGCCAGCGCTTGCCTTTTTGGAAACTCCGGGTCGGCGAGCATCGCCGCATACAACGTCGGCACGCCGAAGAACAGCGTCGGCTTCTTCCCGGTCAAGCGCTTGAACACGGCGGCCGGCGTGGGCCGCTCGGCCATCAGCACCGCGGTCGCGCCCGTCGCGAGGACGAACGACAGCGAATTGCCCAGGCCGTAGGCGAAGAACAGTTTCGCCGCGGAGAACACGACGTCCGACGCTTTCATCCCCAGCACGCCGCGCGCGTACAGCTCGGCGGTCTCGATCATGCTCGAGTGCGCGTGCACGGTGCCCTTGGGCATGCCGGTCGAACCCGAGGAGTACAGCCAGAAGCACGCGTCGTCGCGCGTGGTGGGCGCGGGGTCGAGCTGCGGCCTGCCCTTGGCCAGCACGTCGTTGAAGGAGGAGCCCGGGACGATGACCTGCTGCAGGAACGGCAGTCCGTCGAGGACCGGCTTGAACTGCGGCAGCAGCGCTTCCGACACCACGAGCGCCCTGGCCCGGCTGTCGGACAGCATGTACAGGTAGTCCTTGCTGGTGAGCAGCGTATTGACCGCCACCGGGATGATCCCGGCGCGGATCGCGCCCAGAAAGGCCACCGGCCAATCCGCGCTGTCGTGCATGGCGATGAGCACGCGGTCTTCCATGCGCAGGCCCAGCGCCAGCAGGCCGCTGCCGAAGCGGTTCACGCGCTCTGCGAGCTGCGCGTAGGTGATCGAGCCCGCGTCGTCATGGAACGCGACCTTGCCGGCGCGCCCGGCCTGCAGGTTGCGCTCGATCAGGTCGTAGGCCGCGTTGTACTCGCGCGGCACTTCGATGCGCGGCGGCGAAACGCAATGGTCGGCCCGTGCTAGCTCCATGCAATCCTCCTCGCGCGCAATTCTAAGCCGCCTGAGACAGCCGCTCGCGCACCTTTTCCACCCACTGTTGCGCCCATTCCATGGCGATCTCCTCGGGCAGCGTGCCGCTCGAGGCGTCGTGGGTGTAGCGCTCGCCGATGCGCTCGGCACCCAGCGCCTGCAGAATTTCGTCGAAACGCTTGCCGCCGAAGTTGAAGGTCTCGGCGTAGGTGCGATCGCCCAGTCCGAACACGCCGTAGCGCACGCCCGCCAGGCCGGGCTTGGCCGTGCACAGCGCCCCGTACAGCGCCTTGGCGTTGTCCGGCACATCGCCCTGCCCGTAGGTCGAGGTGCAGACCAGGTACACCGCCGCCCGATCGGCGAACACGGAAGGATCGAGCTTGTCCATCAGCAGGGTCGCCACCTGGACCTCGTCCCCGTCCAGGGCCAGCTCGATTTCCTGCGCGCACAGCTGCGCCGTGCCGGTCATGGTGCCGACGAGGATGTTGATTTTCATGCGCCACACACTATAATGCAGGCACTTCAACCACGCAAGCACTATACCGCATGGGCGCACCGCCGAGCACGCTGCAGCGCGAAGACCCGGCCGAAGCCGCCTACCTGGGGCGCCTCGGCGACCGCGTGCGCGCCTGGCGCGCCGCGCACGCGATGACGCGCAAGGCGCTGGCGCTCGCCTCCGGTGTTTCCGAGCGCTACCTGGCGCAGCTCGAGGCCGGCCAGGGCAACATCTCGGTGCTGCTGCTGCGCAAGCTCGCCCACGCCATGCAGGTACCGGTCGAAGTGCTGGTGCGCGAGCACGGCGCTGCGTCGAAGAACACGCGCATCGCCCTGCTCGGGCTGCGCGGCGCCGGCAAGTCCACGCTCGGCACCAAGCTCGCGCAGGCGCTCGGCCTGCCGTTCATCGAGCTGGACCGCGAAGTCGAAAAGGAAGCCGGTGCGCCGCTGGGCGAAGTGTTCTCGATGTATGGCCAGGAGGTGTTCCGGCGCTTCGAGCGCAAGGCGCTGGCGCGCGTGCTGAAGCAGCACGCGCGCGCGGTGATTGCGGCGGGGGGCAGCCTGGTGACCGACCCCGATACCTACAACCTGCTGCTGGATCATTGCACCTGCGTGTGGCTCAAGGCGACGCCCGAGGAGCACATGCAGCGGGTCATGGCGCAGGGCGACCTGCGCCCGTTCAAGGGCAGCCCCGCCGCGCTGGAGGAAATCCGGCGCCTGCTCGCAGACCGCGACCGGCTGTACGCGCGCGCCGACGCGGTGCTCAACACCACCGGCCGGGCGCTGAAGCAGAGCTTCGCCGAACTGAAGGCGCTGGCCGCCAGGGAGAACGCATGAACGCACCCGAAGACCTGCCCGTGCAGGTCGGCTTCGACACGGCACCGGAGCAATACCACCACTGGAAGCTCGGCTGCGACGGCCCGCTCGCCACCCTGACGCTCGACATCGCCGAAGACAAGGGCATCGCGCCAGGATACAAACTCAAGCTCAATTCCTACGACCTGGGCGTGGATATCGAACTGCACGACGCGCTGAACCGCATCCGCTTCGAGCATCCCGAGGTGCAGGCCGTGGTACTCACCAGCGGCAAGAGCCGCATGTTCTGCTCGGGCGCGAACATCTACATGCTTGGCACCAGCTCGCATGCCTGGAAAGTGAACTTCTGCAAGTTCACCAACGAGACCCGGAACGGGCTGGAGGACGCGAGCGAGCATTCGGGGCTGAAGTTCCTCGCCGCGCTGAATGGCACCACCGCCGGCGGCGGCTACGAGCTGGCGCTGGCGTGCGACGAAATCCTGATGGTGGATGACCGCTCCAGCACCGTGAGTCTGCCCGAAGTGCCGCTGCTCGGGGTGCTGCCGGGCACCGGCGGGCTGACGCGCATCATCGACAAGCGCAAAGTGCGCCGCGACCTCGCCGACGTGTTCTGCACCACCGCCGAGGGCGTGCGCGCCGACCGCGCCAGGCAGTGGAAGCTGGTGGACCACGTCGCCAAGCCGCAGCAGTTCGCGGACGCCGTGAAGGCGCGGGCGCTGGAACTGGCCAAGCGCTCCGACCGTCCCGGCGGCCAGGGCGTGGCACTTGCGCCGCTGGGTGAGAACAGCATCGTGCGAGTGCAGATCGATGCCGCGACCGGCACCGCGCAGATCACGGTGCGCGGGCCGGAGCAGATGAAACTCGAGCGCAACGCCGACTGGTATCCGCTGCGCCTCGCCAGGGAGCTGGATCGCGCGATCCTCGACCTGCGCCACAACCAGCTCGAGGTCGGGCTGTGGATCCTCAAGACCCAGGGCGACATCGCGCGCGTGCTGGAGCTCGATGCCCTGATGGAAAAGAATGCCGCCGACTGGTTCGTGCGGGAAACCCTGGGATACCTGCGCCGCACGCTCGCGCGGCTGGACGTGTCCTCGCGCTCGATGTTCGCGGTGATCGAACCCGGGTCCTGCTTCGCCGGCACGCTGCTGGAACTGGCGCTGGCCGCCGACCGCAGCTTCATGCTGGACGCGGAGAACGGCGCCGGCCTCGCCCTGTCGGCGCTCAATTTCGGCACTTACCCGATGGTGAGCGGCGACACGCGCCTGAACGCGCGCTACTGCGGCCTGGCGCCCGAGCTCGAGCGCGGCAAGGTCTACGACGCCAAGGCGGCGGGCAAGCTGGGCCTGGTCACCGCCACGCCGGACGAGCTCGACTGGGAAGACGAGGTGCGCATCGCCATCGAGGAGCGCGCCAGCCTGTCGCCGGACGCCCTCACGGGCATGGAGGCAAGCCTGCGCTTCAGCGGGCGGGAAAACATGCTGACGCGCATCTTCGGCCGCCTGTCGGCGTGGCAGAACTGGATTTTCATCCGCCCCAACGCGGTCGGCGAGCAGGGCGCGCTCAAAGTGTACGGCACCGGCGCGAAGGCCAAATTCAACAAGGAACGGGTATAGCCATGTCCGCAATCAACTACAGCGAGAAGATCCCCAACAACGTCGACCTGGCGCACGACCGCACCCTGCAGCGCGCGCTGGAGCACTGGCAGCCGCACTTCCTGCAATGGTGGCAGGGCATGGGGCCGAGCGACTTCCAGAACTCCGAGGTCTACCTGCGCACCGCCACCTCGGTGGACGCCGACGGCTGGGCCACCTACGGCGCGGTGAAAATGCCCGATTATCGCTGGGGCATCTTCCTCGCCGACCCGGTGGCCGAGCGCAAGATCGGCTTCGGCGACAACATGGGCCAGCCCGCGTGGCAGCAGGTGCCGGGCGAATTCCGCTCGACGCTGCGCCGCCTGATCGTCACGCAGGGCGACACCGAGCCCGCGTCGGTGGAGCAGCAGCGCCTGCTCGGCCATACCTGCCCCTCGCTCTACGACCTGAGGAACCTGTTCCAGGTGAACGTCGAGGAAGGCCGCCACCTGTGGGCCATGGTGTATCTGCTGCACGCCCACTTCGGCCGCGACGGCCGGGAGGAAGCCGAGGAACTGCTCGCGCGCCACTCAGGCGACGCCGACAAGCCGCGCATCCTCAAGACCTTCAACGAGCCGGTCTCGGACTGGCTGTCGTTCTTCTGCTTCACCTACTTCACCGACCGTGACGGCAAGTACCAGCTCAAGAGCCTCGCCGAGTCGGCGTTCGATCCGCTGTCGCGCACCTGCCGCTTCATGCTCACCGAAGAAGCGCACCACATGTTCGTGGGCGAAACCGGCATCGGCCGCGTGGTGAAGAGAACGCTCGAGGTGATGAAGGAGCTCGGCACCGACGACCCGGCGAAGATCCGCGCTGCGGGCGCGGTAGACCTGCCGCTGCTGCAGAAGTACCTCAACTTCTGGTGCTCCTCCTCGCTCGACCTGTTCGGCTCGGAGATCTCGTCCAACTCCGCGTCCAATTTCGCCAACGGCGTC
>JAABQT010000002.1 GCA_011391295.1 Betaproteobacteria bacterium | reverse complement strand
TTCGCCGCGGCGGCGAACTCCTTCTGCTGCAGCTCGACGAATGCGGTCATGTTGTTCCTGGCGTAGCCGTAGGCCAGGTCGAACATCGAGTAGTTGAGCGCGTGGAATCCCGCCAGGGTGATGAACTGGAATTTGTAGCCCATGGCGCCGAGCTCGCGCTGGAACTTGGCGATGGTGGCGTCGTCCAGGTTCTTCTTCCAGTTGAACGAGGGCGAACAGTTGTAGGCCAGCATCTTGCCCGGGAATTTCTTGCGGATGCCTTCGGCGAACTTGCGCGCGAACGCGAGGTCCGGCGTACCGGTCTCGCACCACACCATGTCGGCGACCTCGGCATAGGCGAGGCCGCGCGACAGCGCCTGGTCGAAACCCTTCCTCGTCTTGTAGAAGCCTTCCGAGGTGCGCTCGCCGGTGAGAAAGGGCTTGTCGTTCTCGTCGATGTCGGTGGTGACGATATCGGCCGCTTCCGCGTCGGTGCGCGCCAGCAGCACGGTCGGCACGCCCATCACGTCGGCCGCGAGGCGCGCGGAAATCAGCTTTTGCACCGCTTCCTGCGTTGGCACCAGCACCTTGCCGCCCATGTGGCCGCACTTCTTCACGCTGGCCAGCTGGTCCTCGAAATGCACCCCGGCCGCGCCGGCGTCGATCATCGCCTTCATCAGCTCGAAAGCGTTCAGCACGCCGCCGAAGCCGGACTCGGCGTCCGCCACGATGGGCGCGTACCAGTCGATGCCCGCGCCTTCTTGTCCGTTCGCGGCCTCCATGGTCTGGATCTGGTCCTGGCGCGCGAGCGCGTTGTTGATGCGCTTCACCACCGTCGGCACCGAGGTGGTCGCGTACAGCGACTGGTCCGGATACATGGAGAGCGAGTCGTTGGCGTCCGCCGCCACCTGCCAGCCCGAGAGGTAGATCGCAGGCACGCCCGCTTTCACCTGCTGCATGGCCTGGTTGCCGGTGAGCGCGCCGAGCGAGTTCACGAACGCCCGCTCGTTGCACAGCTTCCACAGTTTCGCCGCGCCGAGCGTCGCCAGCGTGTGCTCGATCTTGACGCTGCCGCGCAGGCGCACGACGTCGGCGGCGCTGTAGCCGCGCTTCACGCCTTTCCAGCGCGGGTTCTCGGTCCAGTCCTTGTCGAGTGCGGCGATTTCCTGAGGTTGCTTGTGCATGAGGGATCCTGTTGATGGGTGAGATGAACTCCAGCCCACGATAGCGAATGGGTTTGCGCGCAGCAATAACGAATTCGCGGGATCTGAAACCACCGTTAAACAATGATTTACAATGACTTAGCGCCACACCGTTTCACGATGCGGGAGGCGATTTCATGTTCCTGCTGCGAAGCAGCAACTAGGTCTGCACGAGCTTCCTGTGACGGTGGATGCTCATGAGGATGCCGATGCCGGTGAACAGCGTCAGCAGCGAGGTGCCCCCGTAAGACACGAAGGGCAGCGGCACGCCGACCACCGGCAGGATGCCCGCCACCATGCCCATGTTGACGAACGCATAGGTGAAGAAAATCATCGTCACGGCGCCGGCGAACAGGCGCGTGAAGGGCGTGGGCGCCGCCGCGGCGATGGACAGACCGCGCGCAACGAGCAGCGAGTAAAGAGCGAGCAGCACCACGTTGCCGATCAGGCCGAACTCCTCGGAGTACACGGCGAAGATGAAATCGGTGTGGCGTTCCGGAATGAATTCGAGGTGCGTCTGCGAGCCGTTGAGCCAGCCCTTGCCCGTGATGCCGCCCGAACCCACCGCGATGGTGGACTGGATGATGTGGTAACCCGAGCCGAGCGGATCAGTGCTCGGATCGAGCAGCGTGAGGATGCGTTTGCGCTGATAGTCGTGCATCAGGCCCCACAGCGGCAGCAGGCTGGCCAGCGTGACGGCGGCGAGCCCCGCCAGCACCTTCCAGCCGATGCCGGCAAGAAAGATCACGTAGAAACCCGCGGCGGCGACGAGCAGCGCGGTGCCCAGGTCGGGCTGGCGCGCCACCAGCAGCACGGGCACCGCGAGCAGCAGCCCGGCGAGCGCGAAGTCGCGCAGGCGGATGGCGCCCTCGCGGCGGTGGAAATACCAGGCCAGCATCAGCGGCATGGCGATCTTCATCATTTCCGAAGGCTGGAAGCGCAGCACGCCCAGGCTGAGCCAGCGGCGCGCGCCGTTCACCACTTCCCCGGCGAGCGCCACGGCCAGCAGCAGCGCCAGCGCCAGCACGTAGGCCGGCAAGGCGAAGCGCACCAGGGTCTGCGGCGGCACCTGCGCCACCGCCCACATCGCGGCGAGCGCCATCGCGAGGCTGGCGAGCTGGCTTGCCACGCGCGAGGCATTCCCGTAACTCGCCGAATACAACGTCGCCAGCCCGATGGCGGCGAGCGCCAGCGCGAGCAGGAACAGCGGCGCGTCGATACCCTCGATCGCGCGCGCACGCAGGCGCCGCAGCGGGTAGCCGGCGATCTCCATCTCAGCCGCCCCGTTTCATGCGCTAATCGCTCGCCGCGTCGGTCCGCACTTCGGCGACCGGCGCAGGCTTCCTCGGCGTCGCGGGCAGCTTGCCGAGCAGGAAATAATCCAGCACGGTGCGCGCCACGGGCGCCGCGGCGCGCGCACCGAAGCCGCCGTTTTCCACCAGCACGACAAGCGCAATCTTCGGGCCTTCCAGTGGCGCGAAGACGATGTAGAGCGAATGGTCGCGCAGGTGCTCGGCGACCTTGGTCTCGTCGTACTTCTCGTTCTGCTTCATGCCCACCACCTGCGCGGTGCCGGTCTTGCCGCCGCTGGAATACTGCGCTCCGGCAAAGGCGCGCGCCGCGGTGCCTTCGGTGTTGACGCCAGCCATGGCGTGCTTGACCACCGCAAGGTGCTCGGGCCGCAGCTGCACCTGGCGCACCAGTTGCGGCTCGACGTAGCGGCGCTCGCCGGTGCGCGCGTTGTCCACGTGCGATACCAGCCGCGGCCGGAACATGTCACCGTTATTGGCCAGCGTGGCCAGTGCCTGCGCGAGCTGCGCCGGCGTGTAGGCGTTGTACCCCTGGCCGATGCCCACTGAAATGGTTTCGCCGGCGTACCACTTCTGCTGCTCCGGGCGGCTGAAGCGCGCTTGCTTCCACTCGGGCGAGGGCAGCACGCCCGCTGCCTCGCCCTCGAGGTCGATGCCGGTGCGCGTGCCGAAGCCAAAGCGCTTCATGAAGCCGGCGATGGCGTCGATGCCCAGGTCGTTGGCGAGCATGTAGTAGTACACGTCCGAGGACATGACGATGGACTTGTACATGTCCACGGTGCCGTGGCCGCCGGGCTTGGAATCGCGGAAGCGCCGGTCGCCGAACACGAAGTAACCCGGATCGTTGATGGTCGTACGCGCAGTGCGCTTGCCCAGTTCGAGCGCCGCGAGCGCCATGTACGGCTTGAAAGTGGATCCCGGCGGGTACACCCCGGCGATGGCGCGGTTGTTGAGCGGATGGTCGGGCGAGTTGTTCAGCGCTTCCCAGCTCTGCGGATCGATGCCGTCGACGAACAGGTTCGGGTCGTAGCCGGGCTTGGAGACGAAGGCCAGCACGCCGCCGGTGGAAGGTTCGATCGCCACCAGCGCGCCGCGGCGCTCGCCGAACGCGCGCTCGGCGACTTCCTGCAGGCGGATGTCGAGCGTCAGGCCGATGTTGTTGCCGGCCTGCGCGGGGACGCGCGACAGCGCGCGGATGCCGCGCCCGGCGGCGTCGATCTCGACGCGCTCCAGGCCGGTGATGCCGTGCAACTCCTGCTGGTAGCTGGCTTCGATGCCGGCCTTGCCGATGTAATCGGAGCCGCGGTAGTTGGCGTCCAGCTCCTGCTCCTCGAGCCGCTCCAGGTCGCGCGTGGTGATGCGCCCGATGTAGCCGATCACGTGCGAGGCGATCTCGCCATAGGGGTACTGGCGGAACAGGCGCGCCTTGATGTCCACCCCCGTGAAGCGCCAGCGGTTGGCGGCGATGCGCGCCACTTCCTCGTCCGTGAGCCGTGTGCGGATCGGCAGGCTCTCGGCGTTGCGCGTTTCCTGCAGCAATTTACGGAAGCGCGCGCGATCGCGCGGCTGGATGTCGACGAACTCCGCCAGCTGGGCGATGGTGGACTCGAGGTTGCGCACCTGTGCCGGGAAGATCTCCAGCGTGTAGGCGAGGTAATTGCGCGCCAGCACCTCGCCGGTGCGATCCAGGACCAGGCCGCGGCTGGGGGCCACTGGCACGACGGCGATGCGGTTCTCCTCGGCCTTGGCGCGGTAGGCATCGTGCTGCAGTACCTGCAGCCAGACGAAGCGCGCCAGCAGCAGGCCGAAGGCGGCGAGCACCAGCAGCCCGACGATGCCCAGGCGCAGCTGGAAGTCGCGCAGCTCGCCGGCGTAATTCTTGAGTTCGGCGAAGCGCACGGTCAGATCGGCCGGTTGACGTCGATATCCAGCGGCCGGCGCTGCGGCATCAGCAGCAGCCAGGCCACCACCGGCCACAACAGCGTCGCCGCCAGCGGCCCGACGAGCAGCGACCAGCCCGGAAACTCTGCGCCCGCTGCCATGCGCACGGCGAGCGCCACCAGCTGCGCACCTTCGAGCAGCAGCAACACGTGCAGCATCTGGCTCCAGGTCTCGAACCACAGGATGCGGCGCGACAGTGCAATGGCGAAGAACGCCAGCACCGAATAGGCGAGCGCATGCTGTCCGAGCAGCACGCCATTGCCCGCGTCCACCAGCAGTCCCAGCCCCCAGGCGGTGGCCAGCCCCACCACGCGCGGCTGGCGCACGCACCAGAAGGCGAGCGTCAGTGCCACGAAATCGGGCGCCAGCGCCAGGTTCGGCCAGGGCAGAAAGTTGAGCAGCAGCGCGCAGCCGAACGAGACGGCGATGGTGCCGGCGCGTACCGGCAGCAGGATGGCCTGCGGACGGTCAGCTGCCATCGGCGTTCTTGCGCTTCGCGCGGCGCAACTTTGCGTTCTTGTCTTGCGCAGTCTCAGGGTAGGGCGGCAGCCGCGTTGCGCCGGAGAGCACCAGCGCATAACGGCCGCGCTCGATGCCGGCGGAAGGCTGCGCCACCACGCGGGCGAAGCTGTAGGTCGCGTCGCGCTCCACGCGCACCACGCTCGCCACCGGCAGCCCCGGCGGGTAGGTGCCGTCCAGTCCGGAGGTGACCAGCTGGTCGCCGCTTTCGATGTCGGCGTTCGCGGCCATGTAGCGCAGCTCGAGCATGCCCGAGGTGCCGCCGCCGAAGGCGATGGCGCGCAGGCCGTTTCTCAGCACCTGCACCGGTATCGCCAGGTCCTTGTCGGTGAGCAGGGTGACTTCGGAGACGAACGCATGCGCGCGCGTCAGCTGGCCGATGACGCCGACCTCGTCCACCACCGGGCTGCCGGCGTGCACGCCGTGCTGCGTGCCTCGGTCCAGGATCACCCTGCGCGAGTAGGGATCGCGGCCCGAGTACAGGATTTCGGCGGGCATCGACTTTCTCTCGATGCGCTCGGCGGCGCCGATCAGGCGCCGTAGGTGAGAGGCCTCGGCAGCCGCGGATTCGAAGCGCTGCGCACCCTGCGCCGAGGCAAGCAGGCGCGCGCGCAGCTCCGCGTTCTCCGCGCGCAGCTGCGCCTGGCTGCCGAAGTAGCCGGCGACGCCCTCCGCCAGCGCCACCGGCAGGCGCGCCAACTGCTGGATCGGGTAGGCGGCGAGCGCCAGCACGCTGCGAATGCTCTCGGCGTAGCCGAAGCGCGCATCGAGCACCAGCAGGGTCAGCGACAGCGAGGCGAAGAACGCGAGCCGGACGAGGGGAGCGGGGCCGCGGAGGAAGAATGGCGGGGGGGTGTGCTCCATCTCGGGGAAGGGAAGGCCGTGCGCGCGGCGCGCCCCTCGATCAGTCGTTAGTGAAGATCGGGCCGAAGTGCTCCATCTGCTCGAGCGCCTTGCCGGAACCGCGCACCACGCAGGTGAGCGGATCGTCAGCGACGATCACGGGCAGGCCGGTCTCTTCCATGAACAGGCGGTCGAGGTCGCGCAGCAGCGCGCCGCCGCCAGTGAGCACCATGCCCTTCTCGGCGATGTCGGCGCCGAGTTCGGGCGGGGTCTGCTCGAGGGCGGATTTCACCGAGCCGACAATCTGGTTGAGCGGCTCGGTGAGCGCTTCGAGGATTTCGTTCGAGCTGATGGTGAAGCTGCGCGGGATACCCTCGGCGAGGTTGCGGCCCTTGACTTCCATTTCGCGCACTTCGCTCCCGGGGAACGCGGAGCCGATGTTCTTCTTGATGTTCTCGGCGGTGGTCTCGCCGATCAGCATGCCGTAGTTGCGGCGGATGTAATTGATGATCGCTTCGTCGAACTTGTCGCCGCCGACGCGAACCGATCCCGAGTACACCATGCCGCCGAGCGAGATCACGCCGACTTCCGTGGTGCCGCCGCCGACGTCCACCACCATCGAGCCGGTGGCGTCCGCCACCGGCAGGTCCGCGCCGATCGCCGCCGCCATCGGTTCTTCGATCAGGTACACCTGGCCCGCACCGGCGCCGATGGCGCTCTCGCGGATCGCGCGGCGCTCGACCTGCGTCGAGCCGCAGGGCACGCAGATGATGATGCGCGGGGAGGGCGAGAACAGCTTGTTGTCGTGCACCTTCTTGATGAACAGCTTGAGCATCTGCTCGGTGATGGTGAAGTCGGCGATCACGCCGTCCTTCATCGGGCGGATGGCGACGATGTTGCCGGGCGTCTTGCCGAGCATCATCTTCGCTTCCTTGCCGACGGCCTGGATGGTCTTCTTCGCGTTCGGCCCGCCTTCCAGGCGGATCGCGACCACCGAAGGTTCATCCAGCACGATGCCCTTGCCGCGCACGTAGATCAGCGTGTTCGCCGTGCCCAGATCGATGGCCAGATCGTTGGAGAAGTAACTGCGCAGGAAACCAAACATGTCCGTAAGGGTGCCGCTTTCTTGGTTGCGCCTTAACTTCCTTCGCTAAGGCTGTGTCGTTAAAGGGCATATAATACTCGCAACCGGGCCCCGAGCAAGGGTAAGGCCGGGTATAGAAACCACTTTTTCCGCAGCGCAATGTCGCTCTCCCTCGACCAGATCCGCCACATCGCGCAGCTCGCGCGCATTGCGGTTGGGGGCGAGGACGCCGAACCGGTGCGCGAGCGGCTGAACCGGGTGCTCGAGCTCATCGACCAGCTGCAGGCGGTGGACACCGCCAGCATCGAGCCCATGTCACACGCCCTGGACATCGTGCAGCCGCTGCGCGCGGACGCGGTCACCGAGAGCGAGCAGCGCGAGCGCTTCCAGGCCGTTGCGCCCGCCATGGCGGGGGGGCTCTACCTGGTGCCCAAGGTCATCGAGTAAGTGCTTGATTCCGGCCTGAGCGAGCTGCAGGCGGCCCTGGCCGCGAAGAAGATCTCCTCGGTCGAGTTGACGCGGTTGTTTCTCGAGCGCATCGGCCGTCTCGACGGCCGCCTGAACGCGTTCATCACGGTGGACGAAGGGGTCAGCCTGGCGCAGGCCCGGGCTGCCGACGAGGCGAGGGCCAGGGGCGAAGGCGGGCCGCTGGCGGGCATTCCGGTGGCGCACAAGGACATCTATTGCACGCGCGCGTTGCGCACCACCTGCGGGTCGCGCATGCTCGAGAACTACACCAGCCCCTACGATGCGCACGTCATCGAGCAATTCGAGCGCGCCGGAGCGGTGCTGCTGGGCAAGACCAACATGGACGAGTTCGCCATGGGCTCGTCCAACGAGACCTCCCACTTCGGCCCGGTGCGCAATCCCTGGAACAGCGGGCTCGTGCCGGGGGGCTCCTCGGGCGGCTCCGCAGTCGCGGTGGCGGCGCGCATGGCGCCCGTGGCCACCGGCACCGATACCGGCGGCTCGATCCGCCAGCCGGCCGCGCTCACCGGCGTGTGCGGCCTGAAACCGACCTACGGCCTGGTCTCGCGCTACGGCATGGTCGCGTTCGCCTCGTCGCTCGACCAGGGCGGGCCGATGGCCAAGAGCGCCGCCGATCTCGCGCTGCTGATGAACGTCATGGTGGGGCACGACGCGCGCGACTCCACCAGCCTGCCGCGCCCGAAGGAAGACTACGCGCGTGCACTGGAACTGCCGCTCGCCGGCCTGCGCATCGGTTTGCCGAAGGAGTACTTTGGCAAGGGCGTGGAGCCCGGGGTGCGCCAGTGCGTGCGCGCGGCGATCGACTGGTACGAACGCCGCGGGGCGCGCACCGTGCCGGTGGAATTGCCGCACGCGGCACTGGCGGTACCCGTGTACTACGTGCTGGCGCCGGCCGAGGCCTCCTCCAACCTGTCGCGCTTCGATGGCGTGCGCTACGGCCATCGCGCGGCGCAATACGAGGACCTGAACGACATGTATTGCCGCACCCGCGCGGAGGGATTTGGCGCGGAGGTGCAGCGGCGCATCCTCGTGGGCACCTATGTGCTGTCGCACGGCTACTACGACGCCTACTACCTCAAGGCGCAGAAGGTGCGGCGCCTGATCGCGCGCGATTTCGCGGCAGCCTTCAGACTGTGCGATCTGATCATGGGGCCGACCTCTCCTGGCACCGCCTTCCCCCTGGGGGCAAAGACCGACGACCCTGTGCAGATGTACCTGAACGACATCTTCACCATCCCGGCGCCGCTCGCCGGGCTGCCGGGACTGTCGATTCCCTGCGGCTTCGACGCCAGGGGCCTGCCCGTGGGCCTGCAGATCATGGGAGATCATTTCGCCGAGGCGAGGATGCTGGGTGCGGCGCATCAGTACCAGCGCGACACCGACTGGCACCGGCGCGCGCCGAAGGAGACCCCCCTGTGAAGCTGCTGCTGGCCGTGCTGCTGCTCGCCACGCTGTCCTCGACTGTCGCGCAGGACGCGGGAGAGTCCCGCGAATTGCTCGGGCAGGTCGGCGGGCGCGCGGCGCTGCTCAACCTGTACCTGAGCACGCGGCCCGACGGCTCGGCGCGCCTCAATGGCGAGTACCTGATCCTGCCTACGCTGCAGCAGCGCTTCCTCGAAGGCGAGCGCAGCAAGCAACTCGGCGTCACTTTCCTCAAGGAGGGCAACTCGGCCATTCTCTACGGCCGCCCCGGGACGGCGACGCTGCAGGGCACCTGGAGCGGCGGCGTGTTCAAGGGCGCGCGCTATGCGCTCGGCGGACAGGAGCGCGAGCGCTTCGAGTTCAGCGAGACCTTCCCCTCGATGGCGACGTACAGCGCGAACGTGCGCTGCGAGACGGGCGAGGGCCGCTACGCGGCCACGCTGGCCTATGCGATCGACCACGGCAAGCTGACGAGCATGGACTGGCGCTCGAAAGTGGCGCCGGCCGGCCATACCTGCGCCGTCACCGATCTTACGCAACAGGCTTACAGCGGCGGGCTGCGCTTCGCGGCGGGACGCTGCCGGGTGACGCTGCGCGACCTCGGCGACTACGTGCGCGTCCTCGCCGAAGACTGCGTGGAGCAATGCGGCTCGCAGGCCTACCTGGAACCGGTGCTGGTGGGTCGCGGCGGCGCCTGCCAGCTGCTGCGGCCGCACCCGAAGTAGCGCTGATGGCCTGGGAGATCGTGGTGGGCGTCGAGACCCACGCGCAGCTGCGGACCCGGAGCAAGATGTTTTCCGGCGCGTCGACCGCGTTCGGTGCGGCGCCGAACACGCAGGCCTGCGCGGTGGACATCGCGCTGCCGGGGGTGCTGCCGGTGGTGAACTCGGCGGCGGTGGCGCACGCGCTGCGCTTCGGGCTTGCCGTGGGCGCCGCGATCAACCGGCGCTCGGTATTCGCGCGCAAGAATTACTTCTACCCGGACCTGCCCAAGGGCTACCAGATCAGCCAGTACGAGATTCCGATCGTCGCCGGCGGGGCGCTGAAGATCGTGCTGCCCACGGGCGAGAAGACCGTGCGCCTGACGCGCGCGCACCTCGAGGAGGACGCGGGCAAGTCCCTGCATGAGGATTTCCAGGGCATGACCGGGATCGACCTCAATCGCGCCGGAACGCCCCTGCTCGAGATCGTCACCGAGCCCGACCTGCGCGGCGCGAAGGAGGCGGTCGCTTACGCGCGCACCTTGCACGCGCTGCTGCGCTGGATCGGGGTTTGCGACGGCAATATGCAGGAGGGCTCGTTCCGCTGCGACGCCAACGTGTCGGTGAGAAAGGCCGGCGACGACCAGCTGGGCACGCGCTGCGAAATCAAGAACCTGAATTCGTTCCTGTTCATGGAGCAGGCGATCGAGTTCGAGGCGCGGCGCCAGATCGAAGTCCTCGAAGGCGGCGGCCGCATCGCGCAGGAAACGCGTCTGTACGACGCGGACCGGGGCGAGACGCGCTCCATGCGCTCCAAGGAAGATGCGCATGACTACCGTTACTTCCCGGATCCCGACCTCCTGCCGCTGGTGATCAGCGACGAAATGCTTGCGCAGGCGCGGGCTTCGCTGCCCGAGTTGCCGGAGGCGCGCCGGGGCAAGCTGGTCGCGAGCTACGGCCTGAGCCCCGTGCAGGCGGACTTGCTCACACAGAGCATCGAGACCTCGAGCTACGCGATCGCGGCGTTCGAGGGTGCGCCGCAGGCGCGATGGCCGGACATGGCGAACTGGATCTGCGGGCCGCTGAGCGCGAAGCTGAACGAATCGAACCTCGACATCGGCGCCAGTCGCGTTGCGGCCGCTGAGCTGCGGCGCCTGGCGCAGAAGGTCGAAGACGGCACCCTGTCGGGCAAGATGGTGAAGGAGGTACTCGACGCGGTGTGGGCCGGCGAAGGCGGCGTGGACGAGGTGATCGGCAAGCGCGGCCTGCAGCAGATCTCCGACGCCGGCGCCATCGGCGAGATCGTCGACGAGGTGCTGGCGAACAACGCCAAACAGGTCGAGGACTACCGCGGCGGCAAGGACAAGGCCTTCAACTCGCTGGTCGGCCAGGTGATGAAGGCGACGCAGGGCAGGGCCAACCCGGCGCAGGTGAATGAAATCCTGAAGGCGAAGCTGTTGCGCTGAAGACTACTTCGCGCCCCGGGTGAGCTCGTGGTACTTGCGCTTTTCCTCGTCGTATCTCGCGTTGATGGCGGCGGCCTCGCGCCGGCGCGACTCGAGCAACTGCTCCTGCAGCGACAGGTCGTAGTCGAGCGCGCGCCGGTCCTGCTCCAACTGTTCCGGCGACTTGTCGGGCTGCTTGGCAAGGTTCTCCAGGCGCTGCCTGAGCGCGGCGATGCGCTTCTCCACCTGCTGCGACGCCTTCTGATTGTCCCCGATGGCGCGCTGGCGCACCGACTCGATGTCTTTCTCGCTGGTGTAAGTCTGCAGCAGCGCCTGGTCGCGGCGCGCCTGAGCGCGCGCCGCGGCCTGCGCGTCGTGCTTGGCCTGCTCGGCCGCCGCGGCTTTCTCCACCTCGGCCTGCCTGGCGGCGCGCTGCTCGGGCGTGAGCGGCGGGTCGATGCGGAACAGCACCGTGCCCTGCGAGGACAGGGCTTCGACCGGCTCGCCCGCGCATTGCTGCGGGACGGTGGAGCCGTAGTACTTGCGGCCGGCCTTGGTGACGCAGCGATAGGAACGCACCTGCGCGCGCAATTCGTTCATGCGCGCCTTTTCCTTCTCGGCCGCGGACTTCGACGGCTGCGCAGTCGATGCGCCGGGCGCCGCGGCGAGCAGCAGCAGCGCGCAGAGGACTGCCATGCGGGACATCGCGATTCCCCGGGGTCCGGTCATCGCGCAGATTCTAACCCTGCTAGAATCCGCGCGCTTCCGCCATGCATTCCGCCGACCGCGCCTTCATCGCCGACACCACCGCGAAGATGCTCCTCGAGGTGAAGGCGGTCCTGTTCTCCGAACACAAGCCGTTCATCTTCACCTCGGGCTGGGCGAGCCCGGTGTACATCGACTGCCGCAAGCTCATCTTCTACCCGCGCATCCGCACCCAGCTGGTGGACTTCGCCACCGCGACGCTCGCGCGCGACGCGGGCTTCGAGCAGTTCGACGTGGTGGCCGGCGGCGAGACCGCCGGCATCCCCTACGCGGCGTGGATCGCGGACCGGCTCGGCCTGCCGATGCAGTACGTGCGCAAGAAGCCCAAGGGCTTCGGCCGCAACGCGCAGATCGAGGGCGATCTGCGCGACGGGGCGCGCACGCTGCTGGTCGAGGACCTCACCACCGACGGCCGCTCGAAGATCAATTTCTGCAAGGCGCTGCGCGACGCCGGCGCGGTGGTCGAGCACGTGTTCGTGAATTTCTACTACGACATCTTCCCGGAGTCGAAAAAGGTGATGAGCGAACTCGGCGTGCGCCTGCACCACCTCGCCACCTGGTGGGACGTGCTGCGCGTGGTGCAACAGGGCAATTACCTGCCTGCGGCGCAGGTCGACGAGGTGGAGAAGTTCCTCAACGCGCCGGCCAAGTGGTCGGCGGCGCACGGCGGCGCCTCGAGCTTTCCGTCCGCTTGAGGGTACTGACCCTCAACGTCAACGGCATCCGGTCGGCGGCGAAGAAGGGTCTGTTTGCCTGGCTCGCCGCGCAGAAGGCCGATGTCGCCTGCCTGCAGGAGATCAAGGCGCACGACGGCGATCTCGACGCCACCATGCGCGCGCCGCGCGGGTTGCAGGGCTTTTTCTCGCATGCGGAAAAGAAGGGCTACGCCGGCGTGGGGCTTTACAGCCGGGTGCGCCCGGATGCCGTGCGCGAAGGTTTCGGCGTGCAGGAGTTCGATGCCGAAGGCCGCTATCTAGAGGCGCGCTTCGGCCAGCTCTCGGTGGTCTCGCTGTACCTGCCCTCGGGCTCGTCGGGCCCGCACCGGCAGGCCTCGAAGTTCAGGTTTCTCGACGCGTTCCTGCCGCAGCTGAACAAGCTGAAGCAGGGCGGGCGGGAGGTGATCCTGTGCGGCGACTGGAACATCGCGCACCAGGCGATCGACCTGAAGAACTGGCGCTCCAACCAGAAGAACTCGGGCTTCCTGCCCGAAGAGCGCGCCTGGCTGACCAAGGTATTCGACGACCTGGGCTTCGTCGACGTGTTCCGCACGCTGAACGCGAAGCCCGAGCAATACACCTGGTGGTCCAACCGTGGCCAGGCCTGGGCAAAGAACGTGGGCTGGCGCATCGACTACCAGATCGCCACGCCGGGTATCGCCGCCCGGGCACGCAAGGAGTCGATCTACAAGCGTAGGCGTTACTCCGACCACGCGCCGCTCACGATCGATTATGAGTACCGGCTCTAGCCGGCTGCCGGAAAGCGTTCACCCCTACTTCGAGGCCGCGCCGCTCGCGGCGCTCGCGCTCGGCATCTCCTCGGGCTTCGCCTTCGCCATGATCGGCGCGACGCTGACCACGCGCCTTGCGCAGTACGGCGTCGACAAGCGGGCAGTGACCGCCTTCGCGCTCACGTTCCTCGCCTACAACCTGAAGTTCCTGTGGGCGCCCCTCGTCGACACCGTGCGCCTGCCCCTGATAGGCCGTTTCGGCCAGCGTCGCAGCTGGCTGTGGCTCGCCGGCGTGCTGGTGATGGCCGCGGTCGCCTTCCTCGGGTTCGCCGATCCGGGCGAGTCGCTTTTCGTGGTGGCGCTCGCCGCAATTGCGGTGGGCGTGGCCGGGGCGACCTTCGACATCATCATCGACGCCTACCGCATCGAACTGCTGGAGCCGCGCCAGCTCGGCGTCGGCTCCGGCATGTCCCAATACGGCTGGCGCATCGGCGCGGCCGCGGCGGGTGCGCTGGCCCTGGTGCTCGCGCAGAGGTACGGCTGGGGTGCGGCATACCTCGCGTGCACCGCCTTCGCGCTGCCGGCGATGCTGGTCGGGATGGTGATGGGCGAGCCGCCGCGGCATCGCGAGCCCGCCGTGCCGCGCGGCGTCCTCGAGGCGATGCGCGCCTATTTCAGCCCCCTCGCCGAGTTCGTGCGGCGCCAGGGAGCCCTCGTCGTCCTGCTGTTCGTGCTGATCCACAAGATCGGCGACACGCTCGCCAACCTCACGCTGCGGCTGCTGTTCGAGAGCCTCGGCTTCAGCAACCACGAAATCGCCTTCTACGATGTCGGCATCGGCTTCATCGCGCTGCTGGCCGGCATCTTCGCTGGCGGCATCCTCTATGGCCGGCTGGGCATGAAGCACGCCGTGCTCGCGAGCCTCGTCCTGATGGCGGTGTCGAACGTCAGCTTTGCCGCGCTGGCGGCGGTGGGCCACAGCAACTGGGGCATGGCCGCCGCGGTCGGCTTCGAGAACTTCGCCAGCGGCATTGGCGGCGTGACGGTGGTCGCCTATCTCTCCGCGCTGTGCAACCTGCGCTTCACGGCGACGCAGTACGCGTTGCTGTCCGCCCTGGCGAGCATCGCAGGGCGCCTCCTCACCGGCACGACGGCCGGCGGGCTCATCGACACCATGGGCTACGTGAACTTCTACCTGCTCACCACCCTCGTCGCATTCCCGGGCGTAATCCTGTTCTGGTACATGATCTGCTCGGGGCTCGCCGACCTGTCGATCGGCTCGGCGGGCACCGAGGGCGAGAGCGACGCGCGGCGGAACTAGCTAGGCTCAGGGCTGAATCTGCGCGCGCACCTCGCCGCCCTTGTGGCGGGCCGTGTGCACGTTCACGTAGAGCCCGCCCGCCTTCCAGGCACTGATCTGCGAAGCCGTTAGCTTGCGGCCTGCCGGCACGCTGTAGGTGTCGCCTTTCTTCTCCAGCGGCACGATCACCGGGCCGTTCCTGCCCTTGGCGCCGATGTGGATGTGCGCCGCCGCGCCCGCCACGTCCTTGGTGGTGACGCTGCCGGCGATGCTGCCGTCATCCGCGAGCCGGAAGCTGCCGCTCCCCGAGCTTGGTGTCTTGACCGGTGGCACCTCCTCGGCGCCGCTCAGGCTCACCTGCACTGCGCCGCTGCCCGGCATCCAGTCGGGCATCTTGCTGCGCATCTCCGCACACCCCGCCAAAGCGATCGCCGCCACTACCGCTAGTGCCGCCAGAATCCTGCTCATGATGCTTCCTCCCGTCGTCGGTGCCAGGACGCATCCTGCGCAACTCGGTTGCGCAGGGTCAAGGCGATATTGCACTAAGCTGTGATGCGGTAGACGGCGAGGCTGCCGAGCAGGTTGGGCAGCACCGACACCGGCCGGCCGCGGCTCAGCACCGCGCGCTCGCGGATCTTCGCCCCGAGTTTCGCGCACAGGTCCTCGAAATCCGCCAGGGTGCACAGGTGCACGTTCGGCGTGTTGTACCACTGGTGCGGAAGTTCCGCGGACACCGGCATGCGGCCGGCCAGCACCTGCAGGCGTGCCTGCCAGTGGCCGAAGTTCGGAAAGGAGACGATCGCCTCCTTGCCCACGCGCAGCATTTCGCGCGTCAGAAGCTCGATGCGGTGGATGGTCTGCAGGGTCTCCGACAGGATGACGCAGTCGAAGGAGCCGTCCTGGAACAGCGCAAGGCCCGACTCCAGATCGAGCTGCAGCACGTTCACGTCGTTCCGGAAGCACGCGAGGACCTCGGCGTCGTCGATCTCGACGCCGTACCCGTGTGCCTGGTTCCCCTCCCACAGGTGCCGCAGCAGCGAGCCGTCGCCGCAGCCCAGGTCCAGCACGCGTGAACCCGGCGCCACCCACTTCGCGATGGTCTCCAGATCGGGTCGCGTCACAGCTCGATGTTCTCGAAGTAGGCGCGCAATGCGCCGTGGTAGCGCGGATCCTCGAGCAGGAACGCGTCGTGCCCCCCCGGCGCATCCAGCTCGAGGTAGGACACGATGCGCCGGTTGTCGAGCAGCGCCTTCACCATGGCGCGCGAGCGCGCGGGCGCGAAGCGCCAGTCGGACTTGAAGGACACGACGAGGAAGGCCGCCTTGGCGCGCGCGAACGAGCGCGCGAGGTCCCCGCCGAAGTCGACGGCGGGGTCGTAGTAGTCG
Organism: Betaproteobacteria bacterium; assembly: GCA_011391295.1. Classification (GTDB taxonomy): domain Bacteria; phylum Pseudomonadota; class Gammaproteobacteria; order Burkholderiales; family SG8-39; genus JAABQT01. The sequence continues at coordinate 7,970 of JAABQT010000002.1, read as the reverse complement.
AGCGCCTTGGTGATGCGCAGGTAGGTGTTGGCGTCGAAGTAGGTGGAGAACTTGTCGCCCTGGTGGCGCAGGTAGCTCTCGATCTCGAAATCGACGTCGAAGTCGAAGCCGAGCGACGCGCGGCGCATGACGCGCCCGAACTTTTCCATCATGGCGTCGTCGGAGAGATAGGTGATGTGGCCGATCATGCGCGCGATGCGCAAGCCCCGGCGTGGCACCACGCCGTGCTCGTAGTAATGGCCGCCGTGGAAATCGGGATCGGTGACGATCGCCTGGCGCGCCACTTCGTTGAAGGCGATGTTTTGCGCCGAGAGCCTGGGCGTCGAGGCGATGACGAGCGAATGGCCGATGCGGTCAGGGTAGGCGAGCGCCCACTGCAGCGCCTGCATGGCGCCGAGCGAACCCCCGATGACCGCGGCGAACCGCTCGATGCCGAGCTGGTCCGCGAGCCGCGCCTGCGCCGCCACCCAGTCCTCGACCGTGACCACCGGGAAATCCGCGCCGTAGGGCTTGCCGGTCGCGGGGTTGACGGAAGTGGGCCCGGTGGAGCCGAAGCAGCCGCCGATGTAGTTGTTGCCGATGACGAAGAAGCGGTCCGTATCGAGGGGCTTGCCGGGCCCGACGAGGTTGTCCCAAAAACCGACGTTGTCGGCCTCGGCGGCATAGGTGCCGGCGACATGGTGCGAGGCGTTCAGCGCGTGGCAGACGAGCACGGCGTTCGAGCGCGCGGCGTTCAGCGTGCCGTAGGTCTCGTACATGAGCTCGAAGCGCGGTATCTCGGCGCCGCTCCGGAATCGGAACGGCTCCTCGAACACCGCGCGCTTCGCCTCTACGATGCCGACCGAGCCGGCCGAGCCCGCCATACGCCCTCGCAAAACGAAAAAAGCCCGTTCAGCTTTCGCGAGAACGGGCCTTCGTGGCCGGTCTCTTTAGCGGCATTTGTAGAGCGCCCGCAAGCTGAACATCAAATCGGCGCTGGCGGGGATTATAGCCGAGCCGCCCCGCTGCTCGCCAGGTCCTCGATCTGCGCGTCGCTGTAGCCCGCCTCGCGCAGCACCTCGCGCGTGTGCTCGCCCATGCGCGGTGCATGGCGCCGGTACTCCGGTTTGGTCTCCGACCACTCGGAGGGCACTTGCATGGAGCGCAACCTGCCCTCGGAAGGATGATCGATCGGCTTGAAGTAACCGACGGCATTCAGGTGCGGGTCGTGCAGGATGTCCTCGAGGCTGTTCATGCGCTGCACCGGGATGTCGGCGCGCTCAAAGGCCTCCAGCCAGTGCGCCGTGGTCTGCTTGGTCATCTCCTCGGCGACCAGGCCATAGACCGCATCGTAATTCTGGCTGCGCCCTTCGGGCGAGGCGAAGCGCGCGTCGGCGAGCATGTCGGCGCGGCCGATCATGGAAAAGAACGCTTTCCAGTGCTTGTCGTTGTAGATCAGCACGCAGACGTAGCCGTCCTGCGTCTCGTACGGGCGCCGGTATTTCGACAGCAGGCGGGTGTAGCCGCCTTCGCCCAGTGGCGGCTCGAAGGTGTTGCCGCCCAGGTGCTCGCCGAGCACCGTCTGCAGCAGGCTCTCGAACATCGGCACGTCCACGCGCTGGCCCTTGCCGGTCTTCTCGCGCGCGTAGAGCGCAGCGCACACCGCGTTGACGACGTGCAGGCCCACCGTGCGGTCGGCCATGGTCGCGGGCACGAAGCGCGGCGACTCCGCGCCCGATTCGCGCAGCAGCCAGGGCAGTCCCGCGGCGCCCTGGATCAGGTCGTCGTAGGCGGCCTTGGCGGCGTAGGGCCCCTGCTGGCTGTAGCCGAAGGCGCCGACGTAGATGATGCGCGGGTTCACCTCGTGCAGGTGTTCGTAGCCGAGCTTGAGGCGCGCCATGGCCTGCGGGCGGATGTTGTACACCAGCACGTCGGCGTTCTTCGCCAGCGCCAGGCAGGCGTCACGCGCCGCGGGCTGCTTCAGATCGAGCACGATGCCGCGCTTGTTGCGGTTGGCGTTGAGGAAGATGTGTCCCATGCCCCTGGAACGGAACGGCCAGGCGTAGCGCATGATGTCGCCCTCGGGCGGCTCCACTTTCACCACGTCGGCGCCGAAGTCGGCGAGGATCTGCGTCGCGTAGGGCCCCATGACCACCGTGGTGAGGTCCAGCACGCGCACTCCGTCCAGCGGTCCGGGCATGGTGCTCCTCAGGCGTTCAGTTTCGCGAGCAGCTCGCGTGTTTTCGCCGGGTCGCCCCAGCGCAGCACCTTCTGCGCCAGCGGCTGCACTGCGGCGAGGCTGGTGCCCAGCACGCGCTCCTTGATCGCCGGCAGCTGCGCCGGGTGCATGGAGAAATTGCGCAGGCCGAAACCGAGCAGCAGGCGCGTGAGCGACAGGTCGCCCGCCATCTCGCCGCACACCGCCACCGGCACGCCGCCGCGCGTCGCGCTCTGGATCACGTGCGCGACCAGGTGCAGCACCGCCGGGTGCAGGGGGTCGTACAGGTGCGCCACCGCGTCGTCGGTGCGGTCGATGGCCAGCGTGTACTGGATCAGGTCGTTGGTGCCCAGGGACAGAAAGTCCAGGCGCTTCATGAACATCGGCAGCGACAGCGCCGCCGCCGGGATCTCGATCATGCCGCCGACCTGGATGTCCCGGTCGTAGGGCTCGCCGCGGTCCTCGAGCTGGCGCCGCGCCTGCCGGATCAGTCCGAGCGCCTGGTCCACCTCGTGCGCGTGCGCCACCATCGGCAACAGGATCCGCACGCTCCCGTGGTGCGAGGCGCGCAGGATGGCACGCAGCTGCTCGAGGAACATGTGCGGCTCGGCCAGGCAGAAGCGGATGGCGCGCAGGCCGAGCGCCGGATTGGGCATCGGTTCGCCGTGCCCGCTCAGCCCCTTGTCGGCACCGACGTCCAGCGTCCTGATCACCACCGGCTTGCCGCGCAGGGCCTTCGCCACCTCGCGGTATGCCTCGAACTGCTCCTCTTCGCCGGGCAGGTCCTTGCGGTTCATGAACAGGAACTCGGTGCGGAACAGGCCCACGCCCTGCGCCCCGGCCTCGTGCACCTGCTCCAGGTCCTGCGGCAGCTCGATGTTGGCGAACAGTTCCACCGCGGTTCCCTCCAGGGTCGCCGCCGGCGTGCTCTTCAGGCGGCGCAGTTTCTTGCGCTCCTGCTGGTGCTGCGACTGGCGCTGCTGGTACTCGGCGAGCACCAAGGGGTCCGGGTCCACCACCAGCACGCCCTGGATGCCGTCCACGATCAGCAGTTCGCCCTCGCGGATCATGCCGCGCGCGTGGTGCAGACCGACCAGGGCCGGGATGTCGAGGCTGCGTGCCAGGATCGCGGTATGCGAGGTGACGCCGCCGGCGTCGGTGACGAAACCGCCGAACTCGTGGCGCTTGAACAGCAGCATGTCGGCGGGCGAGAGGTCGTGCGCCACCACGATCAGGTTGTGCTCCTCGGAGGGCTGCGGTTCGGCGGGCGCCTTGCCGCCCATCAGCGCCTTCAGCACGCGCTCCACCACCTGCTCGATGTCGGCCTTGCGCTCGCGCAGGTAGGCGTCCTCGGCCTGCTCGAACTGCTCGACCAGGGTCTCCATCTGCTGCACTAGAGCCCACTCCGCGTTGCACTTGCGCTCGCGGATCAGTTCCCTGGGCGCGTGCGACAACGACGAATCCTCCAGGATCATGCGGTGCAGGTTGACGAAGGCGCCGAACTCGGCGGGCGCATCGGCCGGGATCTGCTGCGCGAGCAGCGCCAGCTCGTGCTTGGCGCGCGCGATGCCGGCGTCGAAGCGGAAGATCTCGGCCTGCACCGCCTGCGCGGGGATTTCATAGTGCGCCACGTCCAGGCGGGCGCTGGAGACCAGGTGGGCGTGGCCGATGGTGATGCCCGAGCCGATGCTCGAGCCGTGCAGCACGAAGTTCATTCCCCTTCGCCGAAGCGGTCGGCGATCAATTGCCGCAGGGCGGCGAGCGCCGCTTCCGCGTCCACGCCGTCGGCCTCGACGGTGACCGTGGCGCCCTTGCCGGCGGCGAGCATCATCACGCCCATGATGCTCTTCGCGTTCACGCGCCGGGCGTTGCGCGTCAGCCAGACCTCGGCGCGGAACTGGCTGGCCACCTGGGTGAGCCGGGCGGCAGCGCGCGCATGCAGGCCGAGCTTGTTGTCGATGGTGAGCTCAGCGCTTGGCACCGCAGCTGTCCGTGTTCATGTGCACCACGCCCTCGGCGCCGCCGGAAAGGGCGCGCTGCACCGCCCCCGGCAGCGAGCCGTTGCGGCCCGAGAGCACGCGCACCAGCATCGGCAGGGAAATGCCGGCGACGCCCTCGACGCGTCCGTCGGCGAGCAGGCGCGCGGCGATGTTGCAGGGCGTCGCGCCGAACATGTCGGTGAGCACGAGCAGGCCTTCGCCCGAATCCAGGCGCGCCGCGAGTGCGCGCGCGCGCTCCAGCACCGCCTCGGGATCGTCGGACCGCGCCACGCCGAGCGCCGCCGCCTGCGCCGGCGCGCCCAGAATCTGCGCGGCGCTCGCGAGCAGCGCTTCGCCTATGGCGCCGTGCGAGATGACCAGCACGCCGATCATCGCGCGAGCCTCGCTTCCAGCGCCTGCATGAACACGTCGCCCGCGTCGTAGCCGGTCTGGTCCTGGATTTCGCGGAAGCACGTCGGGCTGGTGACGTTGACCTCGGTCAGCCAGTCGCCGATCACGTCCAGCCCGGCGAACAGGATGCCGCGCGCGGCGAGCGGCGGGCCCATGATCTGCGCGATCTCGCGGTCGCGCGCCGAGAGCGGCTGCGCCACCCCCTTGCCGCCCACCGCGAGGTTGCCGCGCGTCTCGCCGGCCTTGGGGATGCGTGCCAGCACGTACGGCGCGGGCTTGCCTTCGATGAGGATGATGCGCTTGTCGCCCGCGGTGATCTCCGGGATGAAGCGTTGCGCCATGACGCTTTCAGCGCCGTGCCGCGCCAGCGTCTCGACGATCACGTTGCGGTTGGGGTCGTCGCGGCGCACGCGGAAGATGCCGGTGCCGCCCATGCCCGAGAGGGGCTTCAACACCGCGTCGCGCTGCTCGTCGATGAATGCCTGGAGCAGCGCCATGTCTCGCGTCACGAGCGAGGGCACGGTGAGGCGCGCGAACTCGGCGATGGCGAACTTCTCGTTCAGGTCCCTGAGCGCCTGCGGCGCGTTGTAGACGCGCGCGCCCTGGCGCTCGGCTTCCGACAGCAGCCAGGTGCTCGCCACGTACTCCATGTCGAACGGCGGGTCCTTCCTCATCAGCACCGCGGCGAAGTCCTGGAGCGGGCTCTCCGCGCTGCCGTCGCGGCGGTACCAGTCCTCATCGTTGTCGGTGAGCGCGATGCGCGTGGCCCGGGCGCTCACCGGGCCGGCGCGCCAGGCGAGGGCGTCCTGCGTGCACACATGCACCGGGTGCCCGCGGCGTTGCGCCGCGCGCATCATGCACACCGTCGTGTCCTTGTAGGCCTTGAGCTCTTCGAGCGGATCGATGATGAAGAGCAGATTCACGGCGTTCGCGCCGCGCGTGGCCGGCGTGCTCGGTTAAAGGTATGATTTTAGCTTGAGAATGCGCCCGTAGCTCAGCGGATCAGAGTATTGGCCTCCGAAGCCAAGGGTCGTGGGTTCGAATCCCGCCGGGCGCGCCAGATTTCCTAGCGCAAGCGCACAGTCATCCACGCCAGGGCCGCCCCCGCCGCCGCGAGCGCGAGCCCGCCGAGGGAGAGCTGCAGGTGCGACAGGCCGAGCTCGCCGCCCCCCGGCATCGCCATCGCGAGGCCGCCGGCGAAGAGCAGCAGCCGCGCCGCCCAGCCGAGCGCGCCGCGCGCCACCGTGCCGATGCCCACCACGTAGCCCTCGAGCGCCGAGCCGATGAGCGCTATGCCGGCCACCGCGGTGCCGACCACCACCACGATCTCCCCGGGCGTGCCGCGCAGGATGAGGGCCGGGTTGAGCACGAAGAAAAACGGCACGAAGTACATCGCGGCGCCCAGGCGCACCGATTGCAGTCCGACCTGCATGGGCGGCGCCTTGGCGATGCCGGCGGCGACAAACGCGGCGAGCGCTACCGGCGGCGTGATGAACGACACCATGCCCCAGTACAGCATGAACAGGTGCACCGCCACCGGATCGAAGCCGGCCGCCACCAGCGGCGGCGCGAGCACGATGGCGAGGAAGATGTAGCAGGCGGTGATGGTCATGCCCATGCCGAAAATGAAACTCGTGATCGCGCCCATCACCAGCAGCACGTAGATGTTGTTGCCGGCGAGGTAGACGAGGTCGTTGGCGAGCGTGCCGGCGAGCCCGGTGACCGAGAGCGCGCCGATGATCAGGCCGACGCCGGCGAGCAGGGCCGCGAGCTCCGAGAGCGCGCCGCTCACCCCTTCGAGCAGCGTGCGCAGGCGCCGCCAGTCGAGCCGGTAGCGGGGCCAGAGCTGGTTGATGACCAGCAGCAGCGCCGTGGCGTAGAACGGCGCCAGCGACTCGCGCTGCAGCACGAGCAGCATCCACACCAGCAGCGCGAACACGAACAGGTAGTGCCAGCCCTCGGCGAAGGTCTGCCGGATCGAGGGCAGTTCGGCGCGCGGCAGGCCCTTGAGGCCGTTCTTCGCCGCGTAGCCGTCGATCTGCACGAACAGCGCGAAGTAAAACAGCAGCGACGGCACGAGCGCGGCGACGGCGATCGTCACGTAGGGGACGCCGAGGAACGCCGCCATCACAAAGGCGGTGGCGCCCATCACCGGCGGCATGAGCACGCCACCGGTCGAGGCGCAGGCTTCGACCCCGCCGGCGTAAGCCGGCGAGAAACCGATGCGCTTCATCGCCGGGATGGTGACCACGCCGGTGGTGAGCACGTTCGAGACCACGCTTCCCGAGACCGAGCCCATCAGGCCGCTGGCGAAGATCGACACCTTGGCCGGGCCGCCGCGCACCGAGCCAAACAGGGCGAAGGCGAGGTTGTTGAAGAAGTGCGCCGCGCCCGTGTACTGCAGAACCGCGCCGAACATGACAAAGCCGATGACGAGCTCGCCGAAGGCGCGCGTCGGGATGCCGAGCGCGCTCTCGCTCGAGGCGAAGTGGAAGGACGCCGTGGAAGCGAGGTCGCGCGGCAGGCCGGAAATCGGCCCCGGCATGTAGCCGGCGAACACCGGATACAGCGACACCAGCGTCACCACCACGAAGACGGCGGTGCCGCCGGCGCGGCGCGTCGCCTCCAGCAGCATCAGCCAGCCCACGTAGGCGACCCACACCGCCTCGCGCGGCGCCTTGTACTCCCAGCCCTCCTCGACGATGCGCTGCGCGTGCAGCGCGAAGTACGCGAACACACCAAAGGAGAGCGCGAACAGCAGCGCGTCGTACCAGGGCACACCGTCGCGCCGCGCGCGAGCGCCCGCCGGCACCAGCAGGAACACGCCACCCACCAGCAGCGCGCACAGCCAGTACAGGTAGGCGGTGTCGAGGAGCGTCTTGCCGACGAAAAAGCCGAGGTTGAGGAGCTGGTTGAGCGCGAGACCGATCGCCCCCGAGACGAGCAGGATCAGCCCGCCGCGCCACAGCGGCGACAGTGACCGGTAGCGTGCCTCGCCCGGCGCCTCGGCGGCGTCGGCCATGAGAGGCTAGGGCGCTACCAACTGGTCTGCACCGGGTCGAAGCCGGCCTGCGTAAGAGCAGCGGCGCGCCGCTTCTGCCAGACCGTCACGAACGCCTTGTCGTCCGCGTGCGAGCCCTTCTTCACCTCGGCCCAGGCGGCGGCGAGCACCTTCAGGCGCTCGAGCAGCTTGTCGTTGTGCGCCTGGTGTTCGGGCTTCCACTTTCCCATTTCCTTCCAGAAGCGGATGGCGCCGTCGTGGAACGGGATCACCCAGGCGAAGTTCTGCCGCTCGACTGCCCAGCCGGCGTTGCCCGGAGCCGCGCCCTTGTACATATCGTAGGTCTCGACCATCGCCTTCGTCATGTTGTAGACCAGGTTCG
>JAABQT010000204.1 GCA_011391295.1 Betaproteobacteria bacterium | reverse complement strand
CGCCGAACACCACCATTTCGTATTCCTTGAACACCGTGAGCAGCTGCGGCAGGGCGGTGAGCACCGCCGCCCCGACCACCGCGCCGAAGGTCGAGGCCATGCCGCCGAACACCACCATCACCACCAGTTCGATCGAGTGCAGGAACGTGACCTTGCCGGGCGTGATGAAGCCCGCGTAGTGGGCGGTGAGCGCGCCGGCGAGCGCGGCGATCGCCGCCGAGAGCACGAAGGCGAGCAGCTTGTGGCGCGCGCTGTCGATGCCCACCACTTTCGCCGCCACTTCCGAGCCGTGCAGCGCGCGCAGCGCGCGCCCGATCGGGGACTCGATCAGGTTGAGCGCCAGCCACACGGTGGCCACCAGCAGCGCGCCGACCAGCCAGTACCAGGCGCGCTCGCCGGCGAGCGCGAAGCCGGCGAGGGCGAGCGGCGGCACGCGCATGCCATCGGGCCCGCCGGTGTAGCGGTCCTCGGTGGTGATGACGATCGACAGGATGATCCCCAACCCGAGCGTGGCCATCGCCAGGTAGTGGCCCTTGAGCCTGAGGATGGGACGGCCGACTGCGTAGGCGAGCAGCGCCGCGGCGGCGCTCGCCGCGGCCAGCGCCAGCACCGGCGGCCAGCCGTAGCGCGCGGTGAGGATCGCCGAGCCGTAGGCGCCGATGCCGAAGAAGCCCGCGTGCCCGAGGCTGATCTGCCCGGCATAGCCGATCAGCAGGTTGAGCCCGACGCAGACGATCGCGTTCAGCCCGACGAGGATCGCGATTTCGTAGTGGTAGTTGTTGGCGAGCGCGAGTGGCAGCAGCGCGACCGCGGCGATCAGCGCCAGCATTCCTCCGGTGCGTGCGCTGGCGAGCATGCGGGCGCCGTGCGGCGCTAGACGCGCTCGGTGCTGCGGCCCCCGAGCAGGCCGCCCGGCATCAGCACCAGCACCACGAGGATGATGACGAACGCGATCGCATCCTTGTAGGCCGAGGAGACGTAGCCGGCGCCCAGCGACTCGAGCAGCCCGAGCGTCAGGCCGCCGAGCACCGCGCCGGGTCCGCTGCCCATGCCGCCGAGGATGGCGGCGGCGAAACCCTTGAGGCCGAGCATCACGCCGACGTCCCAGGAAGTGAAGGTGATCGGCGCGATCAGGATCCCGGCCAGGGCGCCGAGCGCCGCCGACAGCCCGAATGAGACCAGCAGAACGCGCCGCACGCTGATGCCCACCAGTTGCGCCGCGAGCCGGTTGTGCGACACGGCGAGAATCGCCTTGCCGGCGAGCGTGCGGTTGAAGAACCCCCATAGCGCCGCGACGATCAGCGCGGCGACGCCGATCACCCACAGGCTCTGCGGCGCGAGCGTCGCGCCGGCGATGCTGATCGGCGCGTCGCCCGAGAACGCCGGCAGCGCGTGGATGCGCTTGTCCCAGACCAGGGTCGCGAGGCCGCGCAGCAGGATGGCGGCGCCGATGGTGATGATGATCAGCGTCACCACCGAGGCGCCGCGCGCCGGCTCGACCGCGAATTTCACCAACGCCAGCCCGATCAGCGTGGCGAGGGCGACGGCGGCGAGCGCCGCGAGCGGCAGCGGCAGCCCGGCGCCGAGGAACGAGGCCGTGGCCATGCCGCCGATCATCACGAACTCGCCCTGCGCGAAGTTGATGACGTGGCTGGCGTTGTAGATGATGCAAAAGCCGAGCGCCACCAGCGCGTAGATCGCCCCGACGGTGAGGCCGGAAAGCAGAAATTGGGCGAGCTCGGCGCTCACCGTCTACTTCGCCAGGGCCCAGTCGCCCTTGCGCACCTGCAGCATGCGGAACGCGGTCAGGTCCAGCCCCATGTGGTCCTGTGCCGACATGTTGACCACCCCGGCCGTGCCCATGTAGCCGCGGATCGACTCCAGCGCGTCGCGCACCTTCGCCTTGTCGGTGCTGCCCGCGTTCTTCATCGCCTCGACCGCCAGCATCAGCCCGTCGTAGGCGTGGCCGCCGAAGGTGGACACGTCCTGCTTGAAGCGCGCCTCGTAGGCCTGCTTGTAGGACACCACCACCTTCTTCTGCGGGTCGCTGTCCGGCAGCGACTCGGCCACCAGCAATGCCGCCGCGGGCAGGCGCACGCCTTCGGCGGCATCGCCCGCGAGCTGGATGTACTGCTTCGAGGCGACGCCGTGCGACTGGTAGAGCGGCACGCCGATGCCGAGCTGCTTGTAGTTCTTGGTGACGATGGCCGGGCCCTGGCCGAAGCCGGCGTTCAGCACCGCCTGCACGCCCGCCGCGTTCTTGATCTTGGTGAGCTGCGCGGTCATGTCCGTGTCGCCCGCGCCGTAGGTCTCGTCGGCGACGATGTTGATGCCGTGGTTTTTCGCCACCTTCAGGCACTCGCCGCGCATCGATTTGTCGAAGCCGCCGCTGCCGGAGATCAGGGCCACCTTGCTGGCGCCGCGCGCTTTCATGTCGACGAAGATCTTGTCGCAGGCCATACGGTCGGTGTGCGGCGTCTTGAACACCCATTTCTTCACCGGCTCGACGATCACCACCGCACCGGCGAGCGAAATGAACGGCAATCCGGCGGCCTCGACCAGCGGCACCACGGCCATGGTCTCGCCGGTGGTCGAGCCGCCGACGATGACGTCGACGCGGTCCTGCTCGATCAGGCGCTTGGCGAAGGTGCGCGCCTTCTCGGCGTCGCCGCCCGAGTCGTAGGACACGAGCTCGAGCTTGCGGCCCAGCACCCCGCCGGCGGCGTTCAGGCGCTCGACGTAGAGCTCGAGGGTCTTTTGCTCCGGGTCGCCGAGGAAGGCGGCGGGGCCGGTGACCGAGAGGAAGGCGCCGATGCGGATGGGCGCCTGGGCTTGGGCTGCGGCCGAGACGGCGAGCAGCGCCGCCGCGAACCATGCGTGCAGTTTCATGACCTCGCTCCTTTTGATTGAACGGATAATCCGGTACTGTGAAGCGTATATAGGGAATCGGAGCCTTCGAGTTGATATGTATCAAGTAATGTCGGCAACGCGAGGCCGCCGCCGCAAAGCGCTCGGCGCCCCCCTGCGTGTGCGCAGCGCGGCGCCCGCCGACCTGCCGCAGGTGATCGAGATCGATCAGCGCGCCACCGGGCTCGCCAAGCCCGCCTACTGGGCGGGCATCCTGCGCCGCTACGGCCGCGGCGGCGCGCGCCGCCGCTTCCTGGTGGCCGAGGGCGCGGGCGGCGTCCTCCTCGGCTACGTCGTCGGCGAGGTGCGCGACTGGGAGTTCGGCTCGCCGCCCTGCGGCTGGGTGTTCGGCATCGGCGTGCGGCCGCAGGCGCGCGAAGCGGGCGTGGCGAGCGCGATGCTCGAATCGATGACGGGCGCCTTCCAGCGACTGGGGGTCACCACCGTGCGCACCCTCATCGCGCGCGATAACCGCCTGGTGCTGTCGTTCTTCCGCAGCCAGGGGATGATGGCCGCGCCGGTGATCCCGCTCGAGAAGGAGATCGGTTGAGGCTGCAGCAAAATACGCTGCTCGCACTGTACAGCGTGCTCGAATTCGCTGCGCAGCCCGGGCGCCAGCTGTCGGTGGCCGGCATCGCCGCCAGCCTGCGGGTGTCGCCGCACCACCTGGCCAAGGTGCTGCGCGCCCTCGGCCGCGCCGGCCTGGTGGACTCGGTGCGCGGCGCGCGCGGCGGCTACCGCTTCGCCGCCAACGCCAAGCGGGTGACGCTGATCGACGTGATCGAGCTGTTCGAGGA
>JAABQT010000203.1 GCA_011391295.1 Betaproteobacteria bacterium | reverse complement strand
GTGGGTGCAGTCCAGCCTGCTGCAGGCGGCGATCCAACTGCTCGACTTCCAGGCGGCGCGCTACACCATGTCCGGCGAAGTGCCCGAACAGGTCGGCAACGACCACCCGACCAGCATGCCGACTTCGGCCTACGCGACCGCCGACGGGCACATCAACGTGGCCGCCGCGGGCAAAAAGATGTGGCGCATCGTCTGCGAGTGCATCGGCCGGCTCGAGCTCGTCGACCACCCCGACTTCAAGGAAGCGGAGAGCCGCGCGAAGAACCGCGCTGCGCTGAACGAGGAGATCACGCGCAGCCTGAAGACGAAGACCAGCGCCGAGTGGGTGGCGATCTTCAACAAGGCGGGCGTGCCCTGCGGCCCGATCTACCGCATGGACCAGGTGTTCGCCGACCCGCAGGTGCAGCACATGCAGGTGCGGGCCGAAGTCACGCACCCCAAGCTCGGGCAATTGGGCCTCATCAACCAGCCCGTCAAGCTCTCGCGCACGCCGGCGCGGCTCGTAGCGGCGTCCCCCGAGCGGGGGGAACATACCGAGGAAGTTCTTCTTGATTTGGGTTTTAGCCCTGACGATGTGAAAAAACTGAGAAGCGAAGGAATAGTCTGATGGCCGAACTCAAGACCTCCATCGATGGCGGTGTCGCCACGGTCCTCTTTTCCAACCTGCCGAAGATGAACGCCATGAGCTACGACATGTGGCAGGCGGTGCCGAAGGTGTTCGCGCGGCTCGACGCCGACCCGGCCGTGCGCCTGATCGTCTGCGCCGGCGACGGCGAGAAGGCCTTCATCTCCGGCGCCGACATCTCGCAGTTCGAGAAGCTGCGCGGCACGGTGGAAGCGCAGATCGTCTACAACAAGGCGGTCGAGGACGCCTACCAGGCGCCGATGAACTGCACCAAGCCGGTGGTGGCGCGCATCCGCGGCATCTGCATCGGCGGCGGCCTGGGATTCGCGGCCGCCTGCGACCTGCGCATCTGCTCCGAGGACTCCATCTTCCGCATGCCGGCGGCGCGCCTGGGCCTGGGCTACAGCCCGGCGGGCGTGCGTCGCTTCATGAACGTGCTCGGCGCGGCCAACACCACCGACATCTTCATGTCGGCGCGCAAGTTCGACGCGCAAGAGGCGCTGCGCATGGGCTTCGTCAGCAAGGTGGTGCCCGCCGCCGATCTGGAGAAGGAAGTCGCGGCCTACACGAGGATGGTCTCGGAGAACGCGCCGCTGACGGTGGCCGCGGCCAAGTACGCGGTCCAGCAGTGGCAGAAGGACGACAAGGACCGCGACCTCGCGCGCGCGATGAAGATGGTCGAGGCCTGCTTCGCGAGCGAGGACCACAAGGAAGGCCGCAAGGCGTTCATGGAGAAGCGCACGCCGGAGTTCAAGGGGAGGTAATGCAATCGTTACCGCGGTCACATTCTGTTGCAATTGGTAGCAGCGATGTCGCGCTGAAGGGGGTTCAATCGTCATAGGCAAAAGGAGCCCCCATGACGAAAACTCTGAGGATTCTCGCCTTACTGCTGGTCGCCCTGCCTGCGCTCGCCCAGGCGCCGCGAAACTATTCGCAGGCCGAGCTCGACCAGATGCTCGCGCCGATCGCGCTCTACCCCGACGCGCTGCTGTCGCAGGTCCTGATGGCCGCGACCTACCCGATCGAGATCGTGGCAGCGGCGCGCTGGACGCGCGCCAATCCCGGCCTCAGGGGCGAAACCGCCGTGCGCGCGGTGCAGTACGAGGACTGGGACCCGAGCGTCAAGTCGCTCGTCGCCTTCCCGCAGATCCTGCAGCGCATGGACGAGCAGCTCGAGTGGACGCGCTCGCTCGGCGACGCCTTCCTCGCGCAGGAACCGCAACTGATGGACCAGGTGCAGCAGTTGCGCCGCCGCGCGCAGGCCGCGGGCAACCTGCGCTCGGACGAGCAGATCCAGGTGGAACAACAGGGCCAGACCATCGTCGTGCAGCCGGCCTCGCCCCAGGTGGTGTACGTGCCCTACTACGACCCGCTCGTGGTCTACGGCCCGTGGTGGTGGCCGGCGTACCAGCCGGTGGTCTGGGCGCCGTGGCCTGGCTATGCGCGCCCCTATCATCCGGGCGTCTCCGTCGGCCTGTGGTGGGGTTCGCCGGTCGGCCTGTCGGTGGGCTTTTTCTTCGGCAACTTCGACTGGCACCACCGGCATGTGCGCGTGGTCCATCCGAGCGCCTACTACTACCGTCCGCCGGTGGTGGTGAACCGCACGGTGGTGGTCGACCGCGGGCGCTGGCAGCACGACCCGCACCACCGCCGCCAGGTGGACTACCGCGCCCCCGAGGTGCGGCAGCGCTTCGCGAGCGCGCCGGTGGAGCGCCGCGACGTGCTGCGCGAAGAGCGGCGCGACGCGCGCAGCCTGGAACGGCGCGACGAGCGGCCGGCAGCACGGGTGCAGGCGCAGCCGCCGGCGCGAGTGCAAGTGCAGCCGCAACCCCGGCCCGCCGCGCAACCGCAGCCGCAAATCCGGCCTGCAATGCAACCGCAGGCCGCGGAACGCGCGCAACGCCAGCAGCAACTGCAGCAGCAGCGCCAGCAGGCCGAAGCCTCGCTCGCCCAGCAGCGCCAGCAGGCCGACTCCGCCCGCTTCCAGCAACAGCAGCAGCAGCAGCAGCGCCTGGAGCAGCGGGCCGCCATGCCTGCCGCGAAAGCGCCGCAGACGCCGCGCGCCGAGCGCCAGGAGCGGCGCGAAGAACGCCGTGACGGACGGCAGGAACAGCGGCAGGAGCGCGGCCAGAAGGGGTAGCAAACAGTCCCGAATGCGCTACCATGCGCCCTCTTTCGAAGGCTTAGGGTACGCGGGAGCCGTGGCTCCCGTTCAAACCATGGGAGCGCATGCATGGCAAGAATCGCAATCATCACGGGCGCCGGCAGCGGCGTGGGCAAGGCAACCGCGCTCGCCTTCCTGAAGGACGGCTGGCAGGTCGCGCTCGCCGGGCGGCGCAAGGACGCACTGGAGAAAACGGCGCAGGAATCCGGCGCCGGCGAGCGCGCGCTGTGCGTGCCGACCGATGTCGCGAAGCAGGATTCCGTGAAGGCGCTGTTCGCCGCGGTGAAGCAGAAATGGGGCCGCGTCGACGTGCTCTTCAACAACGCGGGCGTCAACGCGCCGGGGACTTCCCTCGAGGAACTCAGCCTGGAAAAGTGGCAGAACGTGGTCGACATCAACCTCACCGGCATGTTCATCTGCATGCAGGAAGCCTTCAAGGTGATGAAGGACCAGAGCCCGCGCGGCGGGCGCATCATCAACAACGGCTCGATTTCGGCGCATGCGCCGCGCCCCGGGTCGGTCGCCTACACCGCCACCAAGCACGCGGTCACGGGGCTCACCAAGACCGGCGCGCTCGACGGCCGCAAGTACGACATCGCCGTCGGCCAGGTGGACATCGGCAACGCGTTGACGGAGATGGCGGCGCGCATGGCCAACGGCGTGCCGCAGGCCGACGGCACGATCAAGCCCGAGCCGCTCATGGACGTGAACCACGTGGGACAGGCCGTGCTGCACATGGCGAGTTTTCCGATCGAAACCAACGTGCTGTTCTTGACAATCAAGGCCACGAAAATGCCATTCGAGGGACGCGGTTGACCAAGAAACGCGTCAAGGCGTACCACAACACGGAGTTCATCAACAGCAAGGATGCGCGCGCGCTGCGCATCCTCGCCGAGTACCTCGAGCCCAGGGCGCGCTTCGAA
>JAABQT010000202.1 GCA_011391295.1 Betaproteobacteria bacterium | reverse complement strand
TGGGCGTGGACCTCGACCCGAGCCTGGTGCGCCTGGCGACCGAGAACGCGCGGGCGGCGGGCGTGAGCGCGCTGGCGCGCTTCGAGGCACGCGACATTTTCGACACCGATCTGTCGGCGGCGAGCGTGGTGGCGTTCTACCTGCTGCCCGAGTTCAACGCCAAGCTGCTGCCGCGCCTGCTCAGGCTCCAGCCGGGCACGCGCATCGTGTCGCACGACGGCGGCATCGGCGACTGGCCGGCCGACGAGCGCCTGGAAATGCGCACGCCGGAAAAGCCGGTCGGCGTCGGCGGCATGTCGCGGGTGGAATTGTGGATCGTCCCGGCGGACGCCAGCGGCGTTTGGGCCAGTGAACTCCCGGAACATGGCGGCCGCTGGCGCTTCAGCGTCGCGCAGCGCTTCCAGGAACTCGAGATCGAGGCGCGCACGCAGGGCAGGGACCTGGTGGTGCGCAACAGCCGGCTGCGCGGCAACGAGGTCAAGATGCTGGTCACCGGCCTGGTGGGCGCGCGCGCGTGGAACCACCTGTTCGAGGGTCGCATCGATGGCGGTCGCATCGCCGGCCAGGTCAGTGTTTCGGATGGCAACCAGACGAGGATTCTTCCATGGACGGCGACAAGAGTTCCGTAAGTGCGGTGCCCAGGCCGTTGCTGTCGGCGACGGACGGCATGCTGTTGGTGGTCGGCATGGTGGTCGGCGCAGGCATCTTCAAGGCGCCCTCGATCGTCGCCGGCAATGTCGGCAGCGGCATGGAGTTCGCGCTGGTGTGGATCGCGGGCGGCATTGCCTCGCTGTGCGGCGCGCTCGTGTACACCGAGCTCTCCGGGCGTTTCCCCGAGACCGGCGGCGAATACCGGTTCCTGCAGCGCGCCTACGGCGGCGGACCGTCCTTCGTATTTGCCTGGTCGCGTATGACGGTGGTGCAGACCGGGGCCATCGCCGCCGTGGCCTTCGTGTTCGGCGACTACGCGCAGCAGATCCTGCCGCTCGGCACCAAGGGGGCGGCGATTTACGCGGCGCTTGGCGTGGCCGCGCTGACCGGGCTCAACCTCGCCGGCACGCCGCAGAGCAAGTGGCTGCAGAAGGTGTTGAGCGCCTCACTGGTCATCGCGCTCGCTGCCATCGCCATCGCCGGGCTGATGGCGCCGCCGCTGCGCGAGCTGGCCGCGGCGGGCAAGGCGGGCGCCGGGGGGCTGGGGTTGGCCATGATCTTCGTGCTGCTCACCTACGGCGGCTGGAACGAGGTCGCCTATATCGCCGGCGAAGTGCGCGAGCCGCGCCGCAACATGCTGCGCATCCTGGTCGGCGGCATCCTCGCCATCACCGCGCTCTACCTGGTGGTCAACTTCAGTTACTACAGCGCGCTCGGCCTGGAGGGCATGCGCGCCTCCAACGCGGTGGCCGCCGATGTCATGCGGCGCGTCGCCGGCGAAGGCGCCGCCACGCTGATCGCCCTGGTCGTGTGCGTGTCCGCGCTCACCACCATGAACGCCGCGATCATCACCGGCGCGCGCACCAACTATGCGTTCGGGCGGGATTTCGGCGCGCTGCGCTACCTCGGCGCGTGGCGCGAGACCGGCAGCGCGCCGGCGAACGCGCTGCGGGTGCAGGGGGCGCTGACGCTCGTGCTGGTCTTGGCGGGCTCGTTCACCCAGGACGGCTTTTCGGCGATGGTGGCCTACACCACGCCGGTGTTCTGGACCTTTTTCCTGCTGTGCGGCATCGCGCTGTTCGTGTTCCGCGCGCGCCACGGGCGGCCGGAGACCTTCCGCGTACCGCTGTTTCCGCTGGTGCCGCTGGTGTTCTGCGCCACCTGTGCCTACATGCTGTACTCGAGCATCAACTACGTGCGTTTCGCGGTCAGTTTCGGCAACGCGGTGCTGGCGGGGAGCGTGGTGATGGCGCTGGGCATCCCGCTGTATTTCCTGGCGCGGGGCAAGTGACCCTCACCGAGCTGCGCTACGTGGTGGCGGTGGCGCGCGAGCGCCACTTCGGCCATGCGGCGCAATCCTGCTTCGTGTCGCAGCCGACCCTGTCGGTGGCGATCAAGAAGCTGGAACAGGAGCTCGGCGTTGCACTGTTCGAGCGCGGCCCGGGCGAGATCAGCGTGACCCCGGTGGGGCAGCGCGTAGTGGAGCAGGCACAGCGCGTGCTGGAAGAGGCGGCGCGCGTCAAGGAACTCGCGCAGTCCGGCCACGACCCGCTCGCCGGCGCGCTGCGCCTGGGCGCGATCTACACCATCGGACCGTACCTGCTGCCCAAGCTGATCCCGGTCCTGCGCCGCAAGGCGCCGGCAATGCAGTTGCTGATCCAGGAGAACTACACGCACCGCCTCGCGGAAATGCTCAAGCAGGGCGAGGTCGACGCGATCCTGGTCGCGCTGCCATTCGCGGAAGCCGGCGTGGCGACGCGCGTGCTGTACGACGAACCGTTCCTGGTGGCGATGCCGGTGGGGCATCCGCTGGAGAAGAAAAAGCACATCTCCGCCGAGGAGTTATCGCGCGAAAGCCTGCTGCTGCTGGGTGCCGGGCACTGCTTTCGCGACCAGGTGCTCGAGTTGTGCGCGAGTGCGCATCGCGGCAACCGCAGCGCACTGGCGCGCACGCTCGAAGGCGGGTCCCTGGAAACCATCCGGCAGATGGTGGCGAGCGGCGTCGGGCTCACGGTGCTGCCCTCTACCTCGGTGCAGGCGGGCGACGGCGGCGAACTGATCCGCTTTCGCCCCTTTACGCGCCCGGTGCCGGAGCGGCGCGTGGTGCTCGCGTGGCGAAAAAGTTTTCCGCGCCCGCAGGCGATCGAGGCGCTGCGCCGCTCGATCCTGGCCTGCGATCTGCCGCAGGTGACGAAGATTCAATAGGCGAACCGGGGTGCTGCGGCGGCGCGCTGCTGCGCTACACTGCGCGCCATGAAATCTGCCGCGCTGCGCAGCCCGACCGCCGTGCTGGTCGCCGGCTGCATCATCCTGTGCATCGCCTTCGGCGTGCGCTCGGGCTTCGGCCTGTTCCTGCAGCCGATGAGCCTGGAGAACGGCTGGGGCCGTGAAACCTTCTCGTTTGCCATGGCGATCCAGAACCTGCTGTGGGGCATCTTCGGGCCGTTCGCCGGCGGCATCGCCGACCGCTACGGGGCGGGACGGATGGTGGCGTTCTGCGGCATCGCCTACGTGCTCGGGCTGATCGTGATGGCGTTCACCGACACGGCGCTCGGTTTGCACGTGGGCTCGGGCTTTCTCATCGGGCTGGCACTGTCCGGCAGCACCTTCGCCGTGCTGCTCGCAGTGATCGGCCGCGTCACGCCGCCCGAGAAGCGCAGCATGGCGCTTGGCATCGCGGTCGCCGCCGGCTCTTTCGGGCAGTTCGCCATCCTGCCGATCACCCAGCTGCTGATCTCGAGCGTCGACTGGCGCAACGCGCTGCTCGGGCTCGCGGTGCTCGCCGCGCTCATCGTTCCGCTCGCCTTCTTCCTCCGCGGCAAAGCGCCGGCGCATGCGGGAGCGCAGCAGTCGCTGGGCGCGGCACTGCACGAGGCGATGCGCGAGAGGGGTTTTCACCTGCTGTTCTGGGGCTACTTCGTGTGCGGGTTTCACATCGCCATGCTGACTGTGCACCTGCCCTCGTACGTCACGGACAACGGCTTGCGGCCCGAGCAGGGGATGACGGCGCTGGCGCTCATCGGGCTGTGCAACATGATCGGCTCTTTCGTCTCGGGCTGGCTCGGCGGCCGCTACAGCAAGAAATACCTGCTGTCGGGCATCTACACGCTGCGCGCGCT
>JAABQT010000201.1 GCA_011391295.1 Betaproteobacteria bacterium | reverse complement strand
AGGGCGAGGAGGTCGCTGCGGGAGACGTCGAGCATATGGGGGGACGCCGCAGGCGGCGTGGGGGACGGCCGCGGCGCCGCAAAGATCCTCGCCATCCTCGAAGCCATGTACGAACTGACCAAAGAACCCCGTTACCGCCCGAGCCCCTGGCTCACGCGCCGCGCGCGGCTGGGCGTGTCCCTGCTCACCCCGGAGTAATCCCATGCTCGATGCCTACATCTACGACGGAATCCGTTCCCCCATCGGCCGCCACGCGGGAAAACTCGCGCCCGTGCGCCCCGACGACCTCGCCGGCGAAGTGATCGCCGCAGTGGTGAAGCGCAACGCCATCAAGCCCGAGGACATCGCGGACGTGATCCTCGGCTGCGTGAACCAGGCGGGCGAGGACTGCCGCAACGTGGCGCGCTTCGCCGCGCTGATGGCGGGACTGCCGCCCACCACCCCGGGCGTGACGGTGAACCGCCTGTGCGCCTCGGGCCTGCAGGCGGTGGCCGACGCGGCGCGCGCCATCACCTGCGGCGAGGGCGAACTGTACCTCGCCGGCGGCGTGGAGAGCATGTCGCGCGCGCCCTTCGTCATCGGCAAGTCCGATTCGCCCTGGTCGCGCGATGTGAAGATGTACGACAGCACCATCGGCGCCCGATTTACCAACCCGAAATTCAAGAAGAACTACGGCGATCACTCGATGCCCGAGACGGGCGACAACGTGGCCAGGGAGTTCTCCATCACGCGCGAGCAGGCGGACGAGTTCGCGCTCGCCTCGCAGAAAAAATACGCCAGCGCGGAGGCCGAGGGCTTCTACAAGGGCGAGATCCTGGCGATCGCCCTGCCGGCGAAGAGGAAGGACGCGCCGCCCGCGATGGTGGAGGCCGACGAGCATCCGCGCCGCGACAGCTCCATGGAGTCGCTCGCCAAGCTCAAACCGCTGTTCGAGGGCGGTGTGGTGACCGCGGGCAACGCCTCCGGCGTGAACGACGGCGCCGCGGCGCTGGTGATCGCGAGCCGCAAGTGGGGCGAGAAGAACGGCAAGCAGCCGCTCGCCCGCATCCTGTCCGCGGCCTCGGCGGCAGTCGAGCCGCGCATCATGGGCGTGGGCCCCGCCTACGCCATCCCGCGGGCGCTCGAGCGCGCCGGCGGTTTGAAGCTGGCGGACCTGGACATCATCGAGATCAACGAGGCCTTCGCCAGCCAGGTGCTGGGCTGCCTGAAACTGATGGAGGTGGACTTCAAGGACCCGCGCGTCAACCCCAACGGCGGCGCCATCGCCATCGGCCACCCGCTGGGCTGCTCGGGGGCGCGCCTCGCGCTCACCGTGGCGCGCGAACTGCAGCAGTCCGGCGGCAAGTACGCCGCGGTGTCGCTGTGCATCGGCGTCGGCCAGGGCCTTGCGGTTATCCTTGAGCGCGTGCACTGAGGAGACACCGATGAATGCGCCGCTGAAATCCAAACCCAAGGCCCAGTTCAGCTGGAGCGACCCGCTGCTCCTCGACCAGCAGCTCAGCGAGGACGAGCGCATGGTGCGCGAGGCCGCCGCCGCCTACTGCGAAGACAAGCTCGCGCCGCGCGTGCTGGAGGCCTTCCGCCACGAGAAAACCGACCTCGCGGTGTTCCGCGAGATGGGAGCGCTCGGCCTGCTTGGCCCCACCATCCCCGCCGAGTACGGCGGCCCGGGCCTGAATTACGTCTGCTACGGCCTGATCGCGCGCGAAGTCGAGCGCATCGACTCGGGCTACCGCTCGACCATGAGCGTGCAGAGCTCGCTGGTCATGGTGCCGATCTTCGAATTCGGCACCGAGGCGCAGAAGAACAAATACCTGCCCAAGCTGGCCAAAGGCGAATGGATCGGCTGCTTCGGCCTCACCGAGCCCAACCACGGCTCCGACCCGGGCTCGATGGCGAGCCGCGCGAAGAAAGTCAAAGGCGGCTACAGCATCAGCGGCGCCAAAATGTGGATCTCCAATTCGCCGGTCGCCGACGTGTTCGTGGTGTGGGCGAAGGAAGTGGACGAAAAAGGCGAGGTCGGCGAAATCCGCGGCTTCATCCTCGACAAGGGCATGAAGGGCCTCTCGGCGCCCAAGATCGAGGGCAAGGTGGGCCTCAGGACCTCGGTCACCGGCGAGATCGTGATGGACGACGTGTTCTGCCCGGAAGAAAACGCCTTCCCGGACGTCCGGGGCCTCAAAGGCCCCTTCACCTGCCTCAATTCAGCAAGATACGGAATCGCCTGGGGCGCGCTCGGCGCGGCCGAGGACTGCATGCATCGCGCGCGCCAGTACGTGCTCGACAGGAAGCAGTTCGGCCGCCCGCTCGCTGCCAACCAGCTGATCCAGAAAAAACTCGCCGACATGCAGACCGAAATCGCACTCGGCCTGCAGTCCTGCCTCAGGCTGGGGCGCATGAAGGACGAAGGCACCGCCTCGCCCGAGATCACCTCGATCCTGAAGAGGAACTCCTGCGGCAAGGCGCTGGACATCGCGCGCACCGCGCGCGACATGCTCGGCGGCAACGGCATTTCGGACGAGTTCGGCGTCATCCGCCACGTGGTGAACCTGGAAGTCGTGAACACCTACGAAGGCACGCACGACATTCACGCGCTGATCCTGGGCAGGGCGATTACGGGGATCCAGGCGTTCAGCTAAGCGCTAGCTCTTTCTTTGGTGTCGCAATTTGCGATATCAAACAATCAGGCAGCGTAAGCCGCCTTTCCCTGCTCCAGCCGGTCCAGGGGACTCTTCACCCCGCGCCCGCCCTTGTTGAGCACGTGCGTGTAGATCATCGTTGTGGACACATCCGAGTGCCCCAGGAGTTCCTGCACGGTGCGGATGTCGTACCCGGCCTCCAGCAGGTGCGTGGCGAACGAATGGCGCAGCGTGTGGCAGCTCACCGGCTTGACGATGCGCGCGGCGCGCGTCGCGCGCTTGATCGCGCGGCTCATCGTGTCGGGATAAACGTGGTGGCGCCGGATGACGCCAGATTCCGGATCGGCCGAGCGGGTTTTCGACGGGAACAGGAACTGCCAGCCCCACTCGTAGCCGGCGCGCGGGTACTTCCGCGACAAGGCGTGCGGCAACCACACCTCGCCATAGCCTTCAGCGAGATCCAGACGGTGCAAGGTCCGCACCTTGCCCAGATGCGCCTGCAGCGGTTGCACCGCGCCTTCGGGGAGCATCGTTACGCGGTCCTTCCCGCCCTTGCCGTCGCGCACCAGAACCTGGCGATACGCGAAGTCCACGTCCTTGACGCGCAGCATCAGGCATTCCTGCAGGCGCAGGCCCGCGCCGTAGAGCAGGCTAGCCATCATCCATGTCACGCCGTCGAGCTGCTCGAGCAGCTTGCGCACCTCGGCCGCGCTGAGCACGACCGGCAGGCGTACCGGACGCTTCGCGCGCACGAGATCGTCGAACCAGGGCAAGTCGCGCTCGAGCACCACCTTGTAAAGAAACAGCAGCGCGGCGAGCGCCTGATTCTGCGTCGCGGCCGCGACGTTGCGCTCAGTGGCGAGCCAGCTGAGGAACGCCGTTACCTCGGCGGCGCCCATTTCCGCCGGGTGGCGTTTGTTGTTATGGAGGATGAAGTAGCGGATCCAGAACCAGTAGGCTTTCTCGGTGCGCCGGCTGTAGTGGCGCGAGCGGATCGCCGCGCGCACTCGGTCGATCAGGCGGGGCGCAGGAGGGGCGTTTAAGGAATCTTGCGAGGAATCAGCGGGTTGTCCCATAAATAGCCGTTCATCATGGATACTGTATAACCATACACTCCCCTAACGCATTGATCCAAGGGCAG
>JAABQT010000200.1 GCA_011391295.1 Betaproteobacteria bacterium | reverse complement strand
ACCATGGCCGGGAAGTCCGTGTGGTCGTCGCGCATGCGCAGATTGAGCCCGGCGCGCAGCACCGCATTCGCCTTGTCGGGCGTACGCAATTCGCGCTCGAGCGCCGGGCGCTCGAAGAAGCGGCTCGGGATGCGCGCGTAAGGCGCGGGATTCTTCCACTGGCCGAACAGCTCCTCGAGCAGCGCGGTGAGCGCCGCAGGATCGAAATCCCCCACCGCCGCGAAGTCCGCGCCGCTCGCGCCGATCAGTTCGGCGTGGCAGCGCCGTGCGTCTTCGAGCGTTGCCGACTGCAACGCGGCGATGCGTTCTTCCAGGGACAGCGTGTACAGCCAATGGCCCTTGGGGTAGGGCTGCAGGTGGCGCTGCAGCTCCTCCTCGGCGCGCGCCGCCGGGTCGCTGCGCCGCGCCTCGGCGCTGGTGAGCGCGCTCCTCTTCAGCTCCTCGAATTCGGCTGCCGGGAACGACGGTTCGCGCAGTACCTCCGCCACCAGGCGCAGGGTTGCCGCGAAGTGTTCACGCCGCACCTGCAGCGTGGCCCCGGCGGCGCTCACCGAGACGGTGGCCTGGAGCCGGTCGAAAGCGTCGCGCAATTCGGCGCGCGAATGCTTTTTCGTGCCGCGCATCAGCATTTCGCCGGCGAGCGAGCAGGCGGTGCTGCGCCCCGCGGTGCTGAGCTCGTCGCCCCAGTGCAGATTGAGCTTGGCCACCACCGTCGCGCCGCGCGTGCGCTTGGCGAGCAGCGCCGTGCGCAGGCCGTTGGCGAGTTCGCGCCGCTGCAGGCGGGATTCGATGTTCTGCGGCGAAGGGTCGAACACCTCGCCGGCCGCCACCGTTTCGCTGCTCTTGTAGTCCCGCAGCGCCGCCTGCAGGTCCGGCGTTTCAGGAATCTGCGCGCGTTCGGGTTGCGCCGTGGGTACGAACTGACCCAGCACGCGGTTTGCGGGCCGCAGAAAAGCTTCGGCGACGCGCTGCACGTCGGCCAGGGTGACGGCGCGCAGGCGGTCGCGATACAGGAAGAACAGGCGCCAGTCGCCCACCGCGTGATACTCAGCCAGCGCGTTGACCAGCTCTCGCCCGTCGAGGCGCGCCTTTTCCATTTCGTTGAGCAGGGTAGTGCGCGCGCCGTCGACCTCTGCCTGCCGGAGCGGCTCGCGGCGCAGTCCATCGAGTGTGGCGAGCAGCGCCTCGCGCGCCGCGTCGAGGGAACCCTCCTTGGGCACGCCGGCGCCGAAATACATGTAGCCCGGGTCGCGCAAGGCGCGCTCGCCGCCCCAGATCCAGCTCGCCAGGCCTTTTTGCACCAGCGCCTGGTGCAGGCGTCCCTGCGGCGCGCGGCGCAGGGCCTCCACCAGCACGTCTACGGCCGCGTAGTCCGGGTGCCCGGCCGCGGGCACGCGATACAGCGTGGCCACGATCGGCGTATCGCCCACGCGGCGCAGGGTGACCGAACGCTCGCCGTCCTGGGTCGGCTCGACCGTGTACAGGGCGGGCAGGGGGCGCGCAGGGCGCGGCAGCGGGCCGAAATGCTTCCCGATCAGTTCGAGCGTGCGCCGCTCGTCGAAGCGCCCGCCGATGCTCAGCAGTGCGTTGTCGGGCTGGTACCAGGCGCGGTAGAACGCCTGCAGGCGCTCGATCGGCACCGACTCGATGTCCGAGCGCGCGCCGATGATCGCGTTGCCGTAGTTGTGCCAGACGTAGGCCAGCCGCTGCATGCGCTGGAACAGCACGCTGGCGGCACTGTTCTCGCCCATCTCGAATTCGTTGCGCACCACCGTCATCTCGCTGTCCAGGTCCGCCTTGCGGATGAACGAGCGCAGCATGCGGTCGGCCTCCATGCCCAGCGCCCATTCGAGGTTGTCCTCGGTGCCCGGCAGCGTCTGGTAGTAATTGGTGCGGTCGTGCGACGTGGTGCCGTTCCAGCGCGCCCCGCGGCGGGTGAATTCCTGCTTCACGTCCGGGTGGTTCTTCGAGCCCTTGAACAGCATGTGCTCGAGCAGGTGCGCCATGCCCTTCTCACCGTAGCCCTCGTGGCGCGACCCGACCAGGTAGGTGATGTGCACGGTCACCGTGTCGGCGCTGGCATCGGGCACCAGCAGCACGCGCAGGCCGTTGTCCAGCCGGTACTCGGAGACGCCTTCGACCTCGGCCACTTTCTGCGGCAACCCGGCGCCGAGCGCGGGCAGCGCGAGGCACAGCAGGAGGAAGGCGAATAGTTTTTTCATCGGCATCGGCGCGGGCTACCGGCGTTGGAGCCGCGCGCGGCGCAAAGGTTCAGCGCGGGCTAGGATTTTGGCTCGGGACCGAGCTTCTTGTATTCCTCGCGCATGCAATCGCGCAGCACCGTGCCCTGCTTGCCCTTGCAGGCCTGATTCACGATGTCGCGCCGCTCCATGACCATGAAGTAGCGCTCCTCGCAGCGCGCGGGGTCGCGGTTGTTCCTGCACAGCTCGCGCGCCATGCAGGCGCGCTGCTCGGCGTGCGGCGCGTAGCGGCAAACACGCGAGGCCTCGTGGAATTCCTTGCGCCCGGCCTGCGCGTGAAGCGTCGTGGGGGCTGCGAACAGCAGCAGCGCTGCCAGGAGTGCGGCACGCGTCATCCCATCTGCTTCAGCAGAGTGTCGGCGTCGCTGACCTCGAACTTTCCCGGGGCTTCGACGTTGAGCTGCTTCACGACGCCGTTCTCGACCAGCATCGAGCAGCGCCGCATGCGCAGACCCATGCCGCCCGCGCTGGAATCCACCTCCAGCCCCAGCGCCCTGGTCCACTGACCGTTGCCGTCGCCCAGCATGCGGATCTTGCCGTCGGTCTTCTGGTCGCGGCCCCACGCGGCCATGACATAGCCGTCATTGACCGAAACG
>JAABQT010000199.1 GCA_011391295.1 Betaproteobacteria bacterium | reverse complement strand
ACCAGATCTCGTCGATCTTGTGTTGCTTGAACTTGTCGTAGCTGGCCAGATAGCCCGGCAGGTGCTTGCCGGAGCACGTCATCGTAAAGGCGCCCGGGAGGCCGAAGATCGCGATGCGCTTGTCCTTCAGCAGTTCCCCGACTTTTACCTGTCCGGGACGCGCCGGGCAGTGGTTCTCGTCGCTGTAGCCGACGGACTCGAACAACACGCCGTCCGGTACTTGGTCGCCGATCTTGATGGTCATGGGATGTCTCCCGGCTGACAAATGATTGGAAGGCAGCAATGATAGCTCACGCGCTTTGCAATGCGGCGCGCCGCCCGCGCTCCACGTCGATGCCGCAAAGGAGTACGAGCCCGATGACGAAATACGCGCCCACGGCAAGGATGCCGAGGCGGTGGTTGCCCTCGAAGATCCAGGTTACCGCGCCGTAGGTGAGCGGGCCGAAAATGGAGGCGGCCTTCACCGCCAGCCCCCACAGGCCGAAGAACTCTCCCTCGCGCGTGCGCGGCGCAAGGTAGCCGATGATGGCTCGCCCCGCGGCCTGCGACGAACCCATGCACAGCCCGGCGAGATTGGCGGCGATCCAGAAGGTGGGCGTGTCCTCGGCGACGTAGGCGGTGGCGATCATGACGATCCAGCCCGCGAGGATCAGCGCCATGGCACGGATGTGGCCGATCGCATCCTGCAGGTAACCGAAGCCAAAGGCGCCGATCGCGGCCGTGACGTTGACCACGAGAATCAGCACGATGGTCTGCGTCTGCGTGAATTTCATCGCTTCCTGCGCGTAGATGGCGGCGAGCGCGATCACCGCCATGATGCCCGCCTGGTAGAACAGGATGCAGACGAGGAACCGGCGCAGGTCGCGGTACTGCTGCGCGCGGTGCAGGGTGTCGAGGACCCGCGCCCATGCCTTG
>JAABQT010000198.1 GCA_011391295.1 Betaproteobacteria bacterium | reverse complement strand
TGCAGTCCCAGGCGCTCGACGAAGCGGCGGCAGAAGGCTTCCCACGGAAACGACGGGTAGGCGGCGGCATGCGCGTTGTAGTTGCCCACGGCGCCATTGATCTTGCCGAGCATCGACACGCGTTCGATCGCCTCGCGTGCGCGCTTGAGGCGCTGCGCGAAATTCGCCATCTCCTTGCCCAGGGTGGTGGGCGACGCGGGCTGGCCGTGCGTGCGCGAGAGCATGGGGCGCGCGGCATGCCTGTGCGCGAGCACGCGCAGCGCGCCGACCAGCGCATCGAGACGCGGCAGCATCACGCGGTCGCGCGAGTGCGCGAGCATCAGCGCATAGGACAGGTTGTTGATGTCTTCCGAGGTGCAGGCAAAGTGGATGAACTCCAAAGAGCGCTGTACCTGCGCATTCCTTGCCAGCTTTCCTTTGAGCCAGTACTCGATCGACTTGACGTCGTGGTTGGTCTCGGACTCGATATTCTTGATGTGCGTGGCGTCCTTCTCGGTGAAGCCCGCCACCAGCCGGTCGAGCGCCGCAATGGTCTGGCGCGAAAAGGGCTTCAGCTCGGGAATGCGGCGCTCCGCGGCCAGGGCCTTGAGCCATTCGAGCTCCACCAGCACGCGGTGGCGGATGAGCGCGGCTTCGCTGAAGTAGGGCCTGAGCGCGTCGGCGGATCTTTCGTACCGGCCATCGAGAGGCGAGATCGCGCCAAGCGCCGTGGGCATAGACCTTATTATAGATGGGCATGCTGCGGTCACTCATCAAGGAGGCGCGCGCCTGCCGCGTGTGCGAACCGCACCTGCCGCTCGGACCGCGGCCGGTATTCCTGGTGGGCGCGCGCGCCAGGCTGATGATCGTCGGCCAGGCGCCGGGGCGGCGCGTGCACGAAACCGGCGTGCCCTGGAACGATCCTTCCGGCGACCAGCTGCGCACCTGGCTGCGCACGAGTCGGGCGCAGTTCTACGATACCGGGCGCATTGCCATCCTGCCGACCGGCCTGTGCTACCCCGGCAGCGGCAGCCGCGGCGACCTGCCGCCACGCCCCGAATGCGCGCCGCTGTGGCAGGCGCGCTTTCGCGCCGCCCTGCCCGGCGTGCGCCTCACGCTGCTGGTGGGCATGCACGCGCAGGCCTTCCACCTCGGCCGCCGGCGCAAGGCGACGCTGGCGCAGACGGTGCGCGCCTGGCGCGAATACCTGCCCGAGTTCTTCCCGCTGCCGCACCCGAGCCCGCGCAACCGGCAGTGGATGAAAAACAATCCGTGGTTTGCCGAAGAAGTCGTCCCTGCGCTGCGCCGGCGCGTGCGCGCGCTATAATCCGCGCCCATCATGAAACTACTCTCAGCTCCTGCCAGCCCGTTCGCGCGCAAAGTGAGGATCGTGCTCGCCGAGAAGCGCATCGATTGCGACATCGAGAAAGTCGACGTGCAGTCCGCGGACAATCGCGTCAACGCGCACAACCCGCTCGGCAAGATCCCGACGCTGGTGCTGGACGATGGCACGGCGCTCTACGACTCGCGCGTGATCGTCGAATTCCTCGACCACGCCTCGCCCATCGCGCGGCTGATCCCCGAGGACAACCGCGAGCGCGTCGCGGTGCGCTGCTGGGAGGCGCTCGCCGACGGCGTGCTGGATGCGGGGTTGCTGGTGCGCTACGAATCGCTGCGGCCGGAAAACGAGCGTAGCGCGGCTTGGGTGGACCGGCAGGCGGCGCGCGTGCGCCGCGGCCTGGCGCAGATGCAAAAGGACCTGGGCGCCAGGGCCTGGTGCGTTGGCGAGCGCTACACCCTGGCCGACATCGCGCTCGGCTGCTGCGTGGGCTGGATCGGCTTTCGCAAGCCCGCAGGCATCGACTGGCGCGCCGAATACAAGGTGCTGGCCATGCACTACGACAAGTTGATGGGACGGCCGGCGTTCGCCGAATCCGTTCCCGCCGCTTAGGCGATCACCGCCCCGCCGAGGCAGACCTCGCCGTCATACAGCACGACGGACTGGCCGGGCGTGACGGCCCGCTGCGGCTGGGGGAAATCCACCGCGATCTCTTCGCCAGCAACGCGCGCCACGGTGCAGTCCGCATCCGCCTGGCGATAGCGCGTCTTCGCGGTGCGCGTTGATCCGGGTGCCGGCGCACCCAGCACCCAGCTTGCACCGAGCCCCTGCAGCGACGAGCGCATGAGCAGCGGATGATCGTGACCCTGCACCACCACCAGCTCATTGGCGCCCATGCGCTTGTGCGCCACGTACCACGGCTCACCCGCCCCGCCCAAGCCGATGCCTTTTCTCTGCCCGATGGTGTAGAAGGCAAGCCCGATGTGCTCGCCCACGCGCCGGCCTTCAGGCGTCACCATCGGCCCGGGAGTCTTCGGCAGGTAGCGGTTGAGGAACTCGCGGAACGGCCGCTCGCCGATGAAGCAGATGCCGGTCGAGTCCTTCTTGGCGTGGTTCGCCAGGCCCGCTTCCTGCGCGATGCGGCGCACCTCGGGCTTGTTCAAGTGCCCGATCGGGAACATCACGCGCGACAACTGCCCTTGCGTCAGCCGGTGCAGGAAATAGCTCTGGTCCTTGCCGCCGTCGGCGCCGCGCAGCAGTTCGACCTTGCCGTCGCGCCGGCGCAGCTGCGCGTAGTGCCCGGTGGCGATGCGCGTCGCGCCCAGCCGCAGGGCGTGGTCGAGGAACGCCTTGAACTTGATCTCGGCATTGCACAGCACGTCCGGATTCGGCGTGCGCCCGGCCGCGTACTCGGCGAGGAAACTCGCGAACACGCGCTCGCGGTACTCGGCGGCGAAGTTCACCGCCTCGAGCTCGACGCCGATCACATCCGCGGCCGCGGCGGCGTCGATCAGGTCCTGGCGCGTCGAGCAGTACGCGTCGTCATCGTCGTCCTCCCAGTTCTTCATGAACAGGCCGACGACCTCGTGGCCGGCGCGCTTGAGCAACAGCGCGGCCACCGACGAGTCCACTCCGCCGGACATGCCGACGACGACTTTTTCAGGCATAGGCCTTGGACAGCAGGCCGAGTGGAAAGCTCCGTCCCGCGAGGCAATCGTCCACGCACTGCTGCACCAGGGGCGAGCGGTGCTCGGCGCGACGCGCGGCAAGCTCCGCAGGCGTCAGCCAGAGCGCCGCGATGATTTCCTGGTCCAGTTTCCTCCCCTCCTCGACGCCGTCGACGCGCCCGAGGAAGGCAAAGCGCAGGAAGGTGACGTCCTCGTCCCTGTCGTAGCGCCAGCGGTAGATGCCCAGCAGCGCGGTAGGCGTGAAATGGTGCGCCGTTTCCTCCAGCGTTTCGCGTACCACCGCCTGCGCCAGCGACTCGCCCGGGTCGAGGTGGCCTGCGGGCTGATTGAGCACGCGCCGGCCGCTCGATCGTTCCTCGACGAACAGGAACTTCCCGCCGCGCTCGATCACCGCCGCGACCGTGACGCTGGGCCGCCAGCGGGTCATGCCGCCTGTTGCGTGTTCTTGCGGATGAACTCGGCCATGCGCGCCACGCCCTGCTCGATCGCCTGCGTCGAGGCAGCGTAGGAAAAGCGTACATGCTGGCCCTCGCCCGGCACGCGCGCGCCGAAATGAATGTCGGCGAGCAGGGCCACGCCCGCTTCGTGCAGCAGCCGTTGCCTGAACGCCTCGGAGTCGGCGACGCCGATCATCCTGCAGGCTTGCGTCACGTTGGGCCAGACGTAGAACGCCCCGCCCGGGTTGCGGCAGGCAACGCCCGGCACCTTGTTGAGCAGGCCGACGATCAGGTCGCGCCGCTCGAGGAAGCTCGCGCGCATCATTGCTGCCGCGTCCTGCGGGCCGGTGATCGCCTCCAGCGCCGCCCACTGCGAGAT
>JAABQT010000197.1 GCA_011391295.1 Betaproteobacteria bacterium | reverse complement strand
GACTTCGGCGTCCCGCCGAGCATCAGGCAGTAACCGTTGGCCAGTCCGTGCACGCCGCCCGAGACGCCGGCATCGACGAAGCGCAGGCCCTGCTGCGAGAGCTCCATGGCGCGGCGCATCGAGTCCTTGTAGAACGCGTTGCCCCCGTCCACCAGGGTATCGCCGGCGGAAAGCAGCGGCAGCAGCTCGCGCAATGCGTCCTCGGTGATGGCGCCCGCGGGCAGCATCATCAGGATCACGCGCTCGCCTTCGAGCTGCGCGCAGAGCGCGGCGAGCCCGTCCACGAGCTCCACGCCCGGCTCGCCGGCAAGCGCTTCGCGCGCCGCGAGGTCGCGGTCCTAGGCGAGCACGCGCATGCCGCCGCGCGCCAGGCGGCGCGCCATGTTGGCGCCCATCTTTCCCAGGCCCAGGATGCCGATGTCCATGATCACACTCCTTGCGAAGGATTCATTCTAGGGTCAGCGCCGAGGCCGATTCGAGCCCGGGCAGGCTGCGCAACCAGGTGAGCTGGCGCTTGGCGAGCTGGCGCGTGGCGGCAATGCCTTTTTCGCGCAGCTCGGCCTTGCCGTATTCGCCTTCCAGGTAACCCCAGGCTTGGCGATAGCCGACGCAGCGCATGCTGGGCAGGGCGGCGTGCAACGCATGCCGCGCGCGCAGCGCGATCAATTCTTCCACCAGCCCGTCCTGCAGCATGCGGTCGAAACGCTCGGCGATGCGCCGGTGCAGCACGGCGCGGTCTTCAGGAATCAGCGCGTAGGCCTTCAGCTGAAACGGCAAATCCTGTCGTGCAGAATTCTGCAGTTCGGAGATCGGCTTGCCGGACAGCTCCCACACTTCGAGCGCACGCTGGATGCGCTGCGCGTCATTGGGAGCAAGCCGCGCCGCCGTCACCGGGTCCACCCGCGCGAGTTCGGCGTGCAGCGCCGGCCAGCCGTGGCGCGCGGCGCGCGCGTCGATCCGTGCGCGCAGGGCGGCGTCGGCCTGCGGCAGGGCGTCGAGGCCTTGCGTGAGCGCCTTGTAGTAGAGCATCGTGCCGCCGACAATCAGCGGTATCTTCCCCCGCCCTTGAATTTCCCCGATCGCGCGGACCGCGTCCGCGCGAAACCGGCCCGCGGAATAGCTCTGCGTCGGCTCGATCAGATCGATCAGGTGGTGCGCGACGCGCTTCTGTTCCGCAGCCGAAGGCTTGGCTGTTCCCACATCCATCCCGCGATACACCTGCGCCGAGTCCAACGACACGATCTCCACCGGGTGGTGCGCCGCCAGCTCCAGCGCGAGGCGCGACTTGCCGCTCGCGGTCGGACCGAGAAGCGCAAATGCCTTACCGCCCACGCAGAAACAGCTTGTCGAGGTCCGACAGGGTGAGCTGGTACCAGGTCGGGCGGCCGTGATTGCAGCTGCCGGAGCGCTCGGTCTCCTCCATCTCGCGCAGCAGGGCGTTCATCTCCGGAATGGAAAGCATGCGGTTCGCCCGTACCGCGGCGTGACAGGCCATGGTCGCCAGGAGTTCGTTCTGGCGCGCTCGCAGCACCTGCGCGGCGCCGTATTCGCGCAACTCGGCCAGCAGCGCGCGCGCGAGCGCCGCCACGTCGCCGCCGGCAAGCAGCGCCGGCGCGGCGCGCACCGCGAGCTCGTTCGGCCCGGCGACCGACAGTTCCATGCCGAGCTGCTCCAGCGCGTCGCGGTGGTCCTGCGCCGTCGCCACCTCGAGGGCCTCGACGCGCATCACCGCCGGCACCAGCAGGCTCTGGCGCTCGATGGCGCCGGCGTCGAGCCTGAGCTTGAGCTTTTCCATCAGGATGCGTTCGTGCGCGGCGTGCATGTCCACCAGCACCAGGCCCGCTTCGTTCTGCGCCAGGATGTACACACCGTGCAGCTGGGCCAGCGCATAGCCCAGCGGCGGGGCCTTGTCCGAAAGCGGTAGCGGCGCGGGTGCCGGCCGGTAGTCCATCACCGGCTCCCGCATCGCCAGCGCCGCCTGGATCGCCGGTCCCTGCGCGGGCAAGGCGGCATAGCTCACTGGCGCCTGCGCCACAGAAGGGGACAGCGCGCGCTGCAGGGCGTGGAACACGAACTGGTGCACGCCGCGCGAGTCCCGGAATCGAACTTCCGTTTTTGCCGGATGCACGTTGACGTCGACGCCGCGCGGATCGAGCTCGAGGAACAGCACGAAGGCGGGCTGGCGCTCGCCGTGCAGCGTGTCGCGGTAGGCCTCACGCACTGCGTGCGCCAGCAGACGATCGCGCACGAAGCGTCCGTTGACGTAGAAATACTGCATGTCAGCCCGGTTGCGCGCCGCCTGCGGCGTGCCGGCGAGCCCGTGCAGGCGCAGCGGGCCCGCGCGCACATCCACTGGCACCGACGCCGCCGCGAATTCTTCGCCGAGCACGGCGCCCGCGCGCTCTGCGGGCGATTGCACCAGCAGGTGCGCCGAAACGCGGCCGTTGTGCCTGAGGGTGAACGCGATCCCGGGTCGCGCCA
Source organism: Betaproteobacteria bacterium (assembly GCA_011391295.1). GTDB lineage: Bacteria > Pseudomonadota > Gammaproteobacteria > Burkholderiales > SG8-39 > JAABQT01. The sequence continues at coordinate 1,431 of JAABQT010000197.1, read as the reverse complement.
GCGCGATGCGCCGGAATGCCTCGTCGCAATGGCCGAACTCGGTGGCCTCGGTGCGCAGGAATTTGCGGCGTACCGGCGTGTTGAAATAAAGATCTGACACCGCAGCAGTGGTGCCCGGTGCACGCGCCGCGGGCCGGGTTTCGCCCGGTGCGCCGCCTTCTGCGGCCAGCGACCAGGCGTGCGCGGCGTCACGTGCCCGCGACACCAACTCGACGCGCGCCACCGCGGCGATCGAGGCCAGCGCTTCGCCGCGAAAGCCCATGCTCGCCACGCCCTCCAGGTCCTCGAGCGAGCCGATCTTGCTGGTGGCGTGGCGCGCGAAGGCGAGCGCGAGGTCCTCGCGCGCGATGCCCGCGCCATCGTCGTCCACCTGTACGCGTTTCGCGCCGCCTTCGGCGAGCGCCACCTGCACCTCTGCGGCGCCCGCGTCGAGGCTGTTCTCGAGCAATTCCTTCAGCACCGAGGCCGGCCGTTCCACCACTTCGCCCGCCGCGATCTGGCTGATCAACAGCTCGGGCAGCACGCGGATGGCGCTCATGCGGGGAGTATATAGAATCGGGTCATGGAACTCCTCGTCGTGCTGTGGGATTTCGCCGTGCATCTCGACGTGCATCTCGCCGCGTTCATCACCGAGCACGGCACGTGGGTTTACGCGCTGCTGTTCGCGATCATTTTTTGCGAGACCGGGCTGGTGGTGACGCCGTTCCTGCCTGGCGATTCGCTGCTGTTCGTGGTGGGCGCGCTGGCCGCCGCGGGCGGCATGGACATCAGGCTGGTGATCGCGCTGCTGGTGATCGCCGCGCTCAGCGGGGACAACGTCAATTACTGGATCGGGCGCTGGGCGGGGCCGAAAGTATTCCGCACCGAGGACGCGCGCTGGTTGAATCGCCGGCACCTCGAGCGCACGCATGCCTTCTACGAGCGCCACGGCGGCAAGGCCATCATCATCGCCCGCTTCGTGCCGATCGTGCGCACCTATGTGCCGTTCGTGGCAGGCGTCGGCACCATGCCCTACGCGCGTTTCCTCGCCTTCAGCGTGGCCGGCGCGCTGCTCTGGGTGGTGTCGCTGTCCCTTGCCGGCTACTGGTTCGGCAACATCCCGCTTGTCAAGGACAACCTCGCGCTCGCGATCGTGGCCATCGTCGCGCTCTCGGTGCTGCCGATTGCAGTGGAATTCCTGCGCGCGCGCCGGCGCGCCGCCGGCTAGGCTAGTTCAACGCCAGCGGCCCCTGGGGCCGTGGCGGATTGCGGGCGAAGTAGCGCCTGATGCCGGCGAGCAGCGCGCGCGCCAGCTTGTCCTGGTAGGCGTCGTCGTTGAGGCGCCGCTCTTCCTGCGGATTGGAGATGAACGCCGTCTCCACCAGGATCGAGGGCACGTCGGGGGCCTTGAGCACGGCGAAGCCGGCGCGCTCTACGCGGGCCTTGTGCAGG
>JAABQT010000196.1 GCA_011391295.1 Betaproteobacteria bacterium | reverse complement strand
CATCGAGAAACTCGACGTCCACTACGGCCACGCGCATGCGCTGCAGGAAGTCTCGCTCGTGCTCGAGCGCGGCGTGCTGGCGGTGGTCGGCAAGAACGGCATGGGCAAGACGACGCTGTGCAACGCCATTACCGGCCTCGTTCCCGCCAGGGGCAGCGTGCGCCTCGCCGGCGAGGAAATCCTCGGCCTCGCGCCCAACGTGATCACCGGCAAGGGCATCGGCTACGTGCCGCAGGGCCGGCGCGTGTGGCCCTCGCTCTCGGTGGACGAACACCTGCGGCTCGCCGCGCACGGCCGCCGGGGGCCGTGGACGGTGCAGCGCATCTACGCCACCTTCCCGCGCCTGGCCGAGAGAAAGGGCAACGGCGGCGCCGAGCTCTCCGGCGGCGAGCAGCAGATGCTGGCCATCGGCCGCGCACTGCTCTACAACCCGAAGCTGCTGGTGATGGACGAGCCCACCGAGGGGCTCGCCCCGGTGATCGTGCAGCAGGTCGCCGCGATGCTGAAGTCGCTTGCCGCCGACGGCGAGATCTCGGTGCTGCTGATCGAGCAGAATCTGGGCGTGGCGATCGACGTCGCCGACACCATCGACGTGATGGTGAACGGACGCATCGCGCGCTCGATGCCGGCGGCCGAGCTCGCCTCCGACCGCGAGCTGCAGCAGCGCCTGCTCGGCGTGAAATCGGGCGGCGAGGAGGAGCTCGCGCCGCCCCATGCACCGCCGGCCGCGGCGGAGACCCTCGTCTATACGGTCAGGCGCGCCTCGGAGTCCGTGGTGCAGGAAGAGGAACGCACGGTGCGCGGCTTCACGCGCTGGGGCGCGTCGCCGGTGGATCGGCCGCTGGCGGCTGCCGAACTGGAGAAGGCGCCCGAGCGGGAAGCGCGCGTCGTTGAGTTTCCCGTGGCGCAGACCTTCGAGCGCGCCGCCTACATCGCCGGCACTTTCGACACCAAGGGCAAGGAGTTGTTTTACATCCGCAACTGCCTGGACAAGCTCGGCCTGCGCACGGTGACGGTGGACCTCGCCACCTCCGGCAAGCCTTCGCCGGCGATGGTGCATCCGCGCGAAGTGGCGCGCCACCATCCGAAGGGCGAATCCGCCGTGTTTACCGGCGACCGCGGCTCGGCGGTGACCGAGATGGCGGTGGCGTTCGAGAGTTTCCTCGCGCGCCGGCGCGACCTCGGCGGCATCATTTCGGCGGGCGGCTCGGGCGGCACCGCGCTCGCGACCCGCGCGATGCGCAGATTGGCGGTCGGCGTGCCCAAGGTGATGGTGTCCACGGTGGCCTCCGGCGACGTGCGGCCCTACGTCGGGCCGGCGGACATCTGCATGATGTACTCGGTCACCGACGTCTCGGGCATCAACCGCATCTCCGAGCGCGTGCTGGCCAACGCCGCGCACGCGCTGGCCGGCATGATCACGCATGCGCGGGCCGCCGATTCGAAGTCCGACACCAAGCCCGCCATTGGGCTGACCATGTTCGGCCTCACCACCGCCTGCGTGCAGGCGGTGACCAAGCAGATCGAGGAAAAGTACGACTGCATCGTGTTCCACGCCACCGGCACCGGCGGCCAGTCGATGGAAAAGCTCGCTGAGTCGGGATTGCTGCAGGCGGTGATCGACGTCACCACCACCGAGATCGCCGACGAGATCGCGGGCGGGGTGCTCTCGGCCGGCCCGGAGCGGATGGACGTGTTCGCCCGCGTGCGCATTCCGTACGTGGGTTCCTGCGGCGCGCTCGACATGGTGAATTTCTGGGCCTGGGACACGGTGCCCGAGCGCTGCAAGGGGCGAGTCCTCTACAAGCACAACCCCAACGTGACGCTGATGCGCACCAGCGCCGAGGAGTGCGCGAGGATCGGCCGCTTCATCGCGGACAAGCTCAACCGCATGGAGGGACCGGTGCGGTTCCTGCTGCCGGAAGGCGGGCTCTCCGGGCTCGACGCGCCGGGCAAGCCGTTCTGGGACCCGGCCGCCGACAAGGCCCTGTTCGACGCCATCGCCACGAATTTCCGCGCCGGGACGGACCGCAAGCTCATCCGCCTGCCGCATCACGTCAACGACCAGGCCTTCGCCGACGCGCTGGTCGCCGCCTGCAACGAATTGAAGCAACCGGGGAGGACGGGCGCATGGCCCGCATCGAACGCCAGGACATCCTGAAGAAGTTCCGCGCCATGATCCGGCGCGGCGAGCCGATCATCGGCGGCGGCGCCGGCACCGGGCTGTCCGCCAAGTGCGAGGAGGCCGGCGGCATCGACCTCATCGTGATCTACAACTCCGGCCGCTACCGCATGGCGGGGCGCGGTTCGCTCGCCGGCCTGATGCCCTACGGCAACGCCAACGACATCGTGCTGGAGATGGCGCGCGAGGTGCTGCCGGTGGTGAAGGCGACGCCGGTGCTCGCCGGGGTTTGCGGCACCGATCCGTTCATGATCCGCGGCGATTTCCTGCGGCGCCTCGGGGAGCTCGGGTTCTCCGGCGTGCAGAACTTTCCCACCGTGGGCCTCTACGACGGCGTGATCCGCCGGCAACTGGAGGAAACCGGCATGGGCTACGCGCTGGAAGTGGACATGATCCGCGCGGCGGGGAAGGCGGGCCTGCTCACGACGCCTTACGTGTTCTCGGCGGAGAACGCCCGCGACATGGCCAAAGCCGGCGCCGACATCATCGTCTGCCACCTCGGCCTCACCACGGGTGGCGCGATCGGCGCCGAAACGGCGCTCCGGCTCGCGGACTGCGTGCCGCTGATCGACGCCTGGGCCGCGGCCGCGCGCAAGGCCAGCAAGGACGTGATCGTGCTGTGCCACGGCGGGCCCATCGCCACGCCAAAGGACGCGCAGTTCATCCTGCAGCGCTGCCCCGGCTGCAACGGTTTTTACGGTGCCTCCAGCATGGAGCGCCTGCCCACCGAAATCGCAATCACGGAAACTACCCGCAAGTTCAAGCGCATCAAGGGAAGGAGAGCGTCATGAGCGGAACCCAGTTCGGGCAATTCATCCTCGGCCTCGTCGTCGTCGCGATCGTCGTCGCCGTCGCGGTCTGGCTGCTGCACTGGCTGTACCTGAGGTCCTCGAAGGAGCGCGCCTTCGTGCGCACCGGCCTCGGCGGCCAGAAGGTGGTGATGAACGGCGGCGCCTTCGTGCTGCCGATCGTGCACGAGGTGATCCCGGTGAACATGAACACGCTGCGCCTGGAGGTGTCGCGCGGGCGCGACAAGGCGCTGATCACCAAGGACCGCATGCGCGTCGACGTGGTGAGCGAGTTCTACGTGCGGGTGCAGGCGGCCACTGAGGCGATCTCGGCCGCGGCGCAGACGCTCGGCCAGCGCACCATGCAGCCCGAGACGCTCAAGGAGCTGGTGGAGGGCAAGTTCGTCGACGCGCTGCGCACGGTGGCGGCCGAGATGACCATGGAGGAGCTGCACGAGAAGCGCGGCGAGTACGTGAAGCGCGTGCGCGCCGTGGTGGCCGCCGACCTGCTGCAGAACGGCCTGGAGCTGGAGACGGTGTCGCTCACGCAGCTCGACCAGACGGCGATGGAGTTCTTCAACCCGTCGAACGCCTTCGACGCCGAAGGCCTGACCAAGCTCACCGAGACCATCGAGTCGAGGAAGAAGAAGAGGAACGACATCGAGCAGGACACCATGATCCAGATCCGCAACAAGAACCTGGACACCGAGCGCCAGGCGCTGGATATCGACCGCAATCTGGAAACCGCGCGCCTGTCGCAGGAACGCGAGCTGGAGATGCAGCGCGCCGCGCAGCGCGCCGACGTGGCGAGCGACAAGGCAAACAAGGAGCAGGAGTCGGAGCGCGCGCAGATCACGGCGCGCGAGGCGGTGGAGCGCGCGCGCATCGCCTCCGAGCGCGCAGTGGAGGAGGCGAGGATCGGGCGCGAGAGCGGAGTGCAGCAGCTC
>JAABQT010000195.1 GCA_011391295.1 Betaproteobacteria bacterium | reverse complement strand
TCGAGCCACTCGGCGGTGGCCACCACCACGAACTGCGACAGGCGGTCCCAGGGCAGCATGTAGCCGTTGATCCCCGAGGCGTACACCAGCCACAGCAGCGCCACCCCGCTGACCCAGGAAAACCAGCGAAAACCGCGGTAGCGGTCGAAACTCCAGTGGCGCGCGAGGTGCAGCAGCATCACCAGCACCACGCCGTCGGAGGCGTAGCGATGCATCGAGCGCAGCACCCCGCCCACGTAGCGCTGGCCGTGCGTGAGCGCCTCGACCGAGTCGAAGGCGCCGGTGATGCTGGTCTCGAAGAACACGTACAGGTACAGGCCGCTCGCCACCACCAGCCAGATGAGGAAATAGGCGATCGGGCCGAGGTAGTACAGGGGGTTGAGCCGGTCGCCGAAGGCGAGGTTGAACAGTGCCTCGACCCTGAGGAAACACCACTGGAGCCCTGTCTGGATGCGCTGCAGCACCGGCCGATGCTAGACGCGCACCACCCCGATGCTTTGACTTGCATCAATTCTCGGGCCGTGCGGCGCCTCGACTGCCGTTTGATGCGGATCAAGCCCATGCAAGGCGCGCGCGGCTAAGTTTGCCGGGGTCCCTTTCGAGGAGGAATGCCGTGAAGCTGGAAGGCAAGACCGCGGTGGTGACGGGCGCCGCGTCGGGAATCGGTCGTGCCACCGCCGAGGCGCTTGCGCGGGCGGGTGCGCACGTGCTCCTCGGCGACGTGAACGCGCAGGCGGGCGAAGCCGCGGCCGCAGCGATCCGCGCACGCGGCCAGGGCGCCCAGTTCCTGTGCCTTGACGTCACCGACGGGGCCTCGATCGAGGCGTTCCGGCGCGAGGCGATCGCGCGCCGCTCGCACGTGGACATCGTGGTCAACGTCGCCGGCTGGGGCAAGACCGAGCCGTTCGTCAAGAACACCCCCGAATTGTGGAACAAGCTCATCGACCTCAACCTGCTGGGCCCGATCCGGGTGACGCGCGCCTTCGTCGAGCCGATGATCGAGCGTCAGGCGGGCAAGATCGTCAGCGTGGCGAGCGACGCGGGGCGCGTGGGCAGCCTGGGCGAGACCGTGTACTCGGGGACCAAGGGCGGCGTGATCGCCTTCTCCAAGGGCCTGGCGCGCGAACTCGCGCGCTACAACATCAACGTCAACTGCGTTTGCCCGGGGCCCACCGACACGCCGCTGATGGCCGCGGTGCCCGACAAGATCAGGGAGGCGTTCGAGCGTGCGACGCCCATGCGCCGCCTCGCACGGCCGGCCGAGATCGCCGACGCGATCCTGTTCTTCGCCAGCCCGCGCGCGGATTTCGTCACCGGCCAGGTGCTCTCGGTGAGCGGCGGCCTTACCATGGCCGGCTGAATTCCCGACCCGAAAGGAACCCCATGTACAAGCTCAAGGCGGCCGATTGGCGGCCGCAGCATTTCAACTGGGAAGTGAAGGAGCGCGTGGCCACCGTCACGCTGAACCGGCCCGAGCGCAAGAATCCGCTCACCTTCGAGAGCTATGCCGAGCTGCGCGACACCTTCCACAAGCTGCAGTACGCCGAGGACGTGCGCGCGGTGGTGTTCACCGGCGCCGGCGGCAATTTCTGCTCCGGCGGCGACGTGCACGAGATCATCGGGCCGCTGGTCAAGATGGAGATGCCGGAACTGATGGCCTTCACGCGCATGACCGGCAGCCTGGTGAAGGAGATGCGCACCTGCCCGCAGCCGATCATTGCCGCGGTGGACGGCGTGTGCGCGGGCGCCGGCGCGATCATTTCCATGGCGAGCGACCTGCGCTACGCCACCCCGGAGGCGAAGACCGCGTTCTTGTTCGTGCGCGTGGGCCTCGCCGGCTGCGACATGGGCGCCTGCGCCATCCTGCCGCGCATCGTCGGCCAGGGGCGCGCGGCGGAACTGCTCTACACCGGGCGCTCGCTCGGCGCCGAGGAGGGCCTCGCCTGGGGCTATTTCAACGAGATCGTGCCGCAGGCGAAGCTGCTGGCGCGCGCGCAGGAGATGGCGCACTCGCTGGCCAACGGGCCTTCCTTCGCGCACGCCATGACCAAGAAGTGCCTGCACCAGGAGTGGAATCTGTCCATCGAGCAGGCGCTCGAGACCGAGGCCGAGGCGCAGGCGATCTGCATGCAGACGCACGACTTCGAGCGCGCCTACCAGGGGTTCGTCGCCAAGCAGAAGCCGCGCTTCGAGGGCAATTGAGCGCGGGTCCGGCGAGCGCCGCCGTGGACGGATTTCTCCTCGACCAGGCGCGCATCCGGCGCGAGCGCGCGCGTGGCATCTGGCCGGAGCGCGTCGCCACCGATTACCTGGATCGCTGGGTGGCGCACAAGCCCGAGGCCACGGCGCTCGCCTCCTGGCGTCTCGAAGAGGAACGCGAGACCCGCCTGACCTACCGCGAGCTGGCGCAGCGCGTGGCGCTGGCCGCATGCGCGCTCGAGCGCGCGGGCGTGCAGCGCGGCGATGTGGTCTCGTTCCAGCTGCCGAGCTGGTGGGAGTTCGTCGCGCTGTATCTCGCCACCGTGCGCCTGGGCGCGGTCGCCAATCCGCTCATGCCGATCTTCCGGCAGCGCGAGCTGGCCTTCATGCTGCGCCAGGCCGGGCCGCGCGTGTTCGTGGCGCCGGCGCGCTTTCGCGGCTTCGAGCACGGCGCGCTGGCGCACTCGCTCGCCGCGCAGCTGCCGGGCATGCGCGTGCTGCTCGCCGGGGGCGAGGGCGCGCACTCGCTCGAGGCCGCGCTCGCCGGCCCGTGCGCCGAGGGCGCTTTCGCGCGCGGTGCCCGGCTCGTGCCGAACGACGTCACGCAGCTGCTCTACACCTCGGGCACCACCGGCGAACCCAAAGGCGTCCTGCACACCTCCAATACGCTGCTGGGCGCGGTGACCTCGTTCGCTCAGCGCATGCAGCTCGGCGAGGCGGACGTGATCTTCATGCCCTCGCCGCTCGCACATCAGCTCGGCTTCGCCTACGGCATGTTGCTGTCGCTCGTGCTCGGTGCGCCGCTGGTGCTGACCGATATCTGGCGCCCGGCGCGCGCCGCGCAGCTCATCGAAGCGCATGGAGCGACGTTCGCCTTCGCGGCGACGCCGTTCCTCGCCGATCTCACCGCGCTCGAGCGCGGCACCCAGCGCAAGCTCGGCAAGATGCGCCTGTTCGCGAGTTCCGGGGCGCCGATCCCGCCCGCGGTGGCGCAGGCGGCGCGCGAACGGCTCGAGGTGGCGGTGGCTGCAGGCTGGGGCATGACCGAGTGCGCGAGCGTCACCATCACCCCGCCCGAGGGCACCAGGGCGGCGGAATCGGACGGCTGCGCGCTCGCCAACGGCGAGGTGCGCATCGTCGACGCGCAGGGTCGCCAGGCGCGCGCCGGCGAGGTCGGGGCACTGCAGGTACGCGGCGCTTCGCTGTTCGTGGGCTACCTGAAACGGCCGGAGCTCTATCGGCTCGACGCCGACGGCTGGTTCGACACCGGCGACCTGGCACGCATGGACCAGGAGGGCTACCTGAGGATCTGCGGCCGCACCAAGGACGTCATCATTCGCGGCGGGGAGAACATCCCGGTGGTCGAGATCGAGGCAGCGCTGTACCGCATGCCGCAGGTGGCCGAGGCCGCCGTGGTGGCGATGCCCGATGCGCGGCTGCAGGAGCGCGCCTGCGCCTACGTCACGCTGCACCGCGGCAGCACGCTCGATCTGGCCGCGCTGTGCGCGCACCTGGCCGCCGAGGGCTTCGCCAAGAGCTTCTGGCCCGAGCGCCTCGAAGTACTGGCCGAGATGCCGCGCACCCCCACCGGGAAGATCCAGAAGTTCGTGCTGCGCGAACTCGCCAAGGGCCTGCGCGCGCCGGCGGCGGATGCGACGCGCACCGCCTGAGCGGGTTCACTTGCGCAGCAGGCGTTCTAACACCGGGTACATGCGGCTCTCT
>JAABQT010000194.1 GCA_011391295.1 Betaproteobacteria bacterium | reverse complement strand
TTTTTCGGCATCGGCAGCATGCCCCACTCGGGGAACCCGGGGCCGCCCAGGGGACCGGCGTTCTTCAGCACCAGTACCGAGTCGGCGTCCACGTCAAGATCGTCGCGGTCGATCCTCGCCGCCATGTCGTTGTAGTCCTCGAACACCACCGCGCGGCCGGTATGCCGCAAAAGCTTGGGGTCCGCCGCACTGGTCTTGATCACCGCGCCGTCGGGCGCGAGGCTGCCGCGCAGCATCACGATGCCGCCGGTCTTCTTCAGCGGCTTGTCGCGCGGCAGGATCACGTCCGCATTCCACACCTTCGCGCCCTCGAGGTTCTCGCCCAGCGTCCTGCCGTTCACGGTTTTCGCCGAGAGGTCGAGCAGGTCGCGCAACTCGTTGAGCATGGCGCGCAGGCCGCCGGCGTAGAAGAAATCCTCCATCAGGTACTTGTCGCCCGAGGGCCGTACATTGGCGATCACCGGCGTCCTGGCGCCGATCTCGTTGTAGCGCTCGAGCGGGAAGGCGAGGCCCGCGCGACCCGCCATCGCCACCAGGTGCACGATGGCGTTGGTGGAGCCGCCCATCGCCATCAGGGTGGTGATCGCGTTGTCGAAGGAGCCACGCGAGAGAAAGTCGCGCGGCTTCAAGTCCTCCCACACCATGTCGACGATGCGCTTGCCCGTGAGCGTGGCCATGCGTGCATGGTTCGAGTCGGGTGCGGGAATCGAGGAGTAGCCGGGCAGGGTGAAACCGAGCGCTTCGGCCAGCGACATCATGGTCGCGGCGGTGCCCATGGTCATGCAGGTGCCGGGCGAGCGCGCGATCGAATCCTCGATCTCGTTCCAGTCGCGCTCCGTGATGCGGCCGGCGCGCAGTTCGTCCCAGTACTTCCAGGTGTCGGAACCCGAGCCCAGGGTCTGGTCGCGCCAGTGGCTGTTCAGCATCGGGCCCGCCGGCAGGTAGATCGACGGCAGGTTCATGCTGGTCGCGCCCATGATCAGTGCGGGCGTGGTCTTGTCGCACCCGCCCATCAGCACACAGCCGTCCACGGGGTAGGAGCGCAGCAGTTCCTCGGTTTCCATGGCGAGGAAGTTGCGATACATCATCGTGGTGGGCTTTTGCATGGTCTCGGCGAGCGCCATCGCCGGCATTTCCAGCGGAAAGCCGCCCGCCTGCCACACGCCGCGCTTTACTTCCTCGGCGCGCTGGCGAAAGTGGGTGTGGCAGTGGTTGATGTCCGACCAGGTGTTGATGATGGCGATCACGGGCTTGCCGGCATAATCGCTGCGGTCGTAGCCCATCTGCGCGGTGCGCGAGCGGTGCCCGAAGGAGCGCAGGTCCTTGACGCCGTACCAGCGATGCGAACGCAGTTGTTCCGGACGCTTGTTCATGCGGCGGCTACCTCCCCTTCCAGTTCGGCGCGCGCTTGCCGAGGAAGGCCTCCATGCCTTCGCGGAAGTCCTCGCTCATGTAGCACATCAGGATCAGGTCGTCGGCGGAGCCGGGCGGCATCGCCGGCCGCAGGCGCAGCAGGGCTTCCTTGGTCGCCTGCAGGGTGAGGGGCGCGTGTCCCGCCACCAGGCGCGCGAGTTCCTCGGCGCGCGCCAGCAGCGCCGCCGGCTCCTCGACCACTTCGCCGACCAGTCCGATCGCCAGCGCTTCCGGTGCCTCGATCAGGCGCGCACGGAAGATCATGTCCTTCACGCGCGCCGGGCCGATGAGCGCGGCCAGCCGCGCGTAATTTCCCGAGGACAGGCAGTTGCCCAGGGTGCGCGCGACCGGGAAACCGAAGCGCGCGTTGCCCGCGGCGATGCGCAGGTCGCAGCACACCGCGATGCCCGCCCCGCCGCCCGTGCAGGCGCCGTTGATGGCAGCGATCGTCGGCACGCGGCAACGCTCCAGCGCGCCGAGCACGCGGTCGATGCGCGCCTCGTAGTCGAGCGCATCCTGCGGCTTGTCGAAGGCGCGGAACTGCGAGATGTCGGTGCCGGCGGCAAAGGCCTTGTCGCCCGCGCCCGTGAGCAGCAGGGCCTTGATCGAGCGGTCGTCGCCGGCGAGCGTGCAGATCTCGGCCAGCCGCTCGTACATGGCGAAGGTGAGGGCATTGCGCGCCTGCGGCCGGTTGAAGGTGACGTAGCCGATGCCCTGGCGCACTTCATAAAGGATGTCCTGCATGTGTGTCTCCAAAAATGCCTGCGAGGTCGGATGAAACGGCATAATGTCAGGAAAGGAGGGTAGCCATGATAAGCAAGATCCTGATGTTCCCGGCGCTCGTCGCGTCTTTGGTCCTGGGCAGCGTGCCGGCTTCGGCGCAGGACAAATATCCCAGCAAGCGCCTCGACTGGACCATTTCATTCGGCCCGGGCGGCGGCAACGACATCATGTCGCGCAACCTGATTTCGATCCTGGAGAAGTACAAACTCTACCCCGAGACCATCGTCGCCGAGAACCGGCCCGGCGGCAGCGGCGCGAAAGGCTGGGGCTACGTCTTCAGCCAGACGGGCAACCCGTATCACATCTCCTCGACCAGCGGCAGTTTCATCACCACGCCCCTGCAGGCCAACACGCCCTGGCAGCCGGCCAGTTTCACGCCGGTGGCGCTGCTCGCCTCGGACGACATGCTGCTGCTGGTGAACAAGGACTCGAAGATCCGCACGCTGCAGGAATTCATCGCGGCGGCGAAAGCCAAGCCGCCCTCCGTCGGCGGCATCGGCGCGGTGAACATCGATTTCATCGTACCGAAGCTGTTGTCGGAGAAGGCCGGCTTCACGTTCAACTACGTTTCGTTCAACAAGCAGGGCGAGCTCATCACGGCGCTGCTCTCCAGCTCGCTCGATGCGGCGATGTCTAACCCGGGCGAGGTGCTGGGGCTGCTGCAGTCGGGCGACATGCGGGCGCTCGCCTTCAGCGGCAAATCGACCCCGGCGGCGCTCGGAAAAGTGCCCACGTTCGCGGAGTTGGGCTACGAGATGGGCATTGCGCTGCCGCGCGGACTGGTGTTGCCGCCCGGCGTACCCAAGGAAGCGCAACAGTGGTGGATCGAGACCGTGAAGAAGGTCGTGCAGACGCCCGAGTGGAAGGCGTACATCGACAAGCAGCTGCTGACGGAGAACGTGCTCTACGGTGAGGATTTCCGCGCTTTCCTGACCAAGACGCAGGGCATTTTCGCCGACATTCTCAGAAAATCGGGCGCGATCAAGTAGCGCTCGGAACGCTCAGGTGCCTCGGGTCCCCGCCGGTGGGGCGATGGGTGGGCGCGTCCTGCGCGCCGGGTTCCTGCTCGCGCTGCTGTTCGCCGCGAGCTGGTACGCCTGGACCGCGTTCACCGAGCTGAACTACCTGTCCTCGGCGGGGCGCCTCGGGCCGGGGTTCTTTCCCCGTTTCATCGGCGCGAGCCTGGTCGCGCTGCTCGCCTACAGCGTGTTCGTCGACCTGCGGCACGCGTTGCCCGACAGCGCAATTTCGCCCTACTGGCGCACGGCGGCAGTGCTCGCGCTGCTGTGCGCGGTGTTTGTCGGGCTGCTCGATCTGATCGGCGGCCTGCTGTCGATGGTCGCGTTCATGGCGGGGTCGCTGTGGTTCCTGAACCGCGGGCGCACGCTGCAAAGCGCGCTGGTCGCAATCCTGCTGCCTCTGGCGATGTATGTCGTGTTCAGCGTCTGGCTCAAGGCCACGCTGCCGCGCGGGCTGCTGCCGCTGCCATTCTGATGGAAGTCCTCAACCATCTGCTGCTCGGATTGTCGGTCGCGCTGACGCCGATCAATCTCGCCTACCTGTTCGCGGGCGTGATGATCGGCATGATCGTGGGCATCATTCCCGGGTTCGGACCGGCGGCCGGGATCGCCATCCTGCTGCCGATCACGTTCGGCATGGAACCGACCGGCGCGGTGATCATGCTGGCGGCGATCTACTACGGCTCGATGTACGGCGGCACCATCACTTCGATCCTGCTCAACACGCCG
>JAABQT010000019.1 GCA_011391295.1 Betaproteobacteria bacterium | reverse complement strand
CGCCAAAGCACAGCAGGATGGAGATCGCCCCGACGTGCGCGATCAGCAGGTACAGATAGCCCGCGCGCCGGACTTCGGCGTGCTGGTGATCGCTGGTGACGAGGAAGAAGGAGGCGAGCGCCATGGTCTCCCAGGCCACCATGAAGAAATAGGCGTCGTCGGCGATCAGCACCAGCGCCATGCTGGCGAGGAACACGTGGTAGTAGAGGCAATGCAGCCCCGGCGCGGTGCCCTCGCCCGCGCGCAGGTAGCCGCAGGCGAACAGCGAAATGCCCGCCGCCACGGCGCCGAGCAACAGCAGGAAGAATGACGACAGCGCGTCGATGCGCGCGTGGAACGGCAGGTCCGGCAGGCCCAGCGGCAGCACGAGGGAGCGCGGCGCGGCGAACGCGCCCTCCAGGGCGAAGGCAGCGAGCGCGAGCCCCACCAGGGCGCCGGCGGGAAACAGGACCCGGCTGCTCAGGAAAAGACCGCCCGGCCTGACGAGCCCCGCTGCACCGATCGCGAGCCAGGCGGCGGCCGCCGCCAGCGTCGCGTGCAGCGGACCAATCTCCACTACGCCCACACGATGAGGGCCGCCACGATCAGTCCGGCAATTGCGCCAGCCACGACGAACAGGGTATCGCGCGGTTTCCAGCCCCCGCTCATTGCCATGGCCGTGGTCTGCATGCTGAGCGGGAGCGTGCTCGCCGTGGGGTCGCTCGGTTTGGCGGCGTCACTGAGGGCCACCAGGCGCTGGGTCGCCTCCAGGGAATCGAAAGTGCGCGACAACCCGCGCGCCGGCGCAGCGTCCGGGGGCGGCGTCTGTTCCTCGGCGCGGCGCGAGCGCTCCACGGTCTGCGCGAGCAGCGCGGTCACTACGTCGGCACCGATCACCGCAGCGGTGGCGCCCGGCGCGAGCGCCATCAGCGGCAGGGTGCTGGTCGCACTATGCACGCCGTGCACCTGGAGTTCGCACTCGCGCAGGCTGCGCGCGATCTCCGCGGCGCTCTGAAACCGGTCCTCGAGCGCCTTGGCGAGCATGCGGCCCAAGACCGAGTCGAGCGCGGCGGGCGCCGCCGGGTTGATGGCGCTCGGCGCCGGGGGCACGAAGTTCACGATCTGGTACATGACGGCGTTGACGCTTTCGCCCGTGAACGGTGCCGCGCCAGTGAGCATTTCGTACAGAATCGCGCCGAGCGAGAAGATGTCCGAGCGATGGTCGGCGCGCTTGCCGATCACCTGCTCGGGCGACATGTACTTCGGCGACCCCATCATCATGCCGGTCTGCGTCTGCACGTTCGAGGAGCGCATGCGCGCAATGCCGAAATCGGTGATCTTCACCGCGCCGCTCTCCGGCACCATGATGTTGGCCGGCTTGATGTCGCGATGCACCACGCCGCGCTCATGTGCGTAAGCCAGTCCCTCCGCCATCTGTGCGGCGATCGACAGCGCGCGCGGCACCGGCAGCGGCTTGCCGGGCAACAGCAGGGTGCGCAATTCGGCGCCCTCGATGTACTCCATCGCCATGTAGCAGACGCTCTCGGTCTTGCCGATGTCGTACACGGTGACGATGTTGGGGTGGTTCAGGCCGCCGGCGGCGCGCGCCTCCTGGTAGAAGCGCTTCTCGTACATCTCCGCGCCGTCCTGGTCCGTGCCCATATTGATGGTCTTGATGGCCACGATGCGCTCGAGCATGGGGTCTTTCGCCTTGTAGACGATGCCCATGGCGCCGCGGCCGATCTCGGCCAGGATCTCGAAGCGGCCGAGCTTGTTTTCTTCCATCTGCGGGATGGACCGGAGGCTAGCGGCCGGTCTTGACTGCGCGGAACACCGGGCCCCAGGTCGGGTGGCCGGCTTCCGCGGCGGCGAGTTCCATGGCCGGATCGATCGCCAGCGCCTTGCGAAATTCCTCGCGGCAGGCCGCGGTGCGCTCGGAGACGCAGTGGATGAACGCGAGATGCTTGTGCGCTTTCACCCGGTTGGCGCTCGTCAAGCCCTGATGGATTGCGGCCTGCAGCTGCTTGGCCGCGTCCGCGTAATTGCCGTCCTCGTACTGGCGCATCCCGGCGGCGAGCGCCGGCCCGCCCTTGCTCGCGCCGAACAGCCCCATGAAATCGGCCTGGAAGTTGCGGATCGGTTCGGACTGGCAGCCGCCGAGAAACAGCGCAGCCGCCAGCGCCGCGCAGATCGAAAGCCGCGTCATTGCTTCTCCACCGCTCCAATGTAGCCTATCCACGCCGCCTGCTTCCCCCTTGGTCAGAGGCGGAAGATACCGCGACAGCGCGATCAGCGAAAGTGATGCGTGATGCGCACCGGCTCACCGGCGCGCACTTCGACGCGCTGGGTATAGGTCGGAAACGACGTATTGCGCACTTCGATCGTATGCGCGCCGGGCTGAACTTCGATGGTCCGTAGCGGCGGGCTGACGCCGCGGCGCTTGCCGTTCACGTACACCTCGCCCCAGGGGAGGATGGCGACCCTGATCACCCCGGCCGCGACGCTCGGCGCCACGGCCTGCGCCGGCAAAGGCACAGGCGCAGGCGCAGGCGCCTGTTCGGTCGAGGGCGCCGGCGCGCGCGCGGGCAGCGCCGCCAGCGCTTCGCGGCGCGCCGCTCGTTGCGCAGGCGTCAGGGCATTGGGCGCTTTGGGTGTAGCCACTGGCTTCGCATTCCCGGCAGTCGTTTCGGGCGCTGGTTTGGGCGCGGGCCCGCTGCGCGCCTGCGGTGCGGCCTTCTCTGCAGCCGGAACGGGCTCGGCCGGCCTCGGCGCCGCAACGGGCACCGGCGATTTCGTCGCCAGTACGACGGCGGGCGCCGGCGGCTTCATCTGCGCGCGCACCGCCACGCCCCCCCCGACCAGCAGCGCGAACGCCAACGGGGCGCTGAGCAGGGCGATGCGATGCACGCCGAAGGGGCGCACGTCGGTGAGCTCGCCGATGAGCCGCGGCGTGCCGCGGCGCGGCGCCACGCGGCGCGACCCGGTCTCGATCACGCGCCGTGCCGCGTCCGTGCCGATGCCCACGGAATACACCTCGTGCTCGCGCACGTGCTTGTCGGTGCGCGCGCCGACGTAGCTGAACAGGCTGGCATAGTCGAGCGACAGGCAGGACACGACCTCGTAGAACGAGCGCGACACCAGCAATTGCCCCGACTGCGCGAAGGTCATCACGCGCTGTGCGACGTTGATGCCGTCGCCGATGATGTTCATCTGGGCGTTGATGTCCTTGACCAGGCGCACCGGGCCCAGGTTGATGCCGATGCGGATGGCGATGGCGCCCGTGGCCTCGGCGCGCGCCGCGGCGCGCAGCGACATGGCGACGAACAACGCGTCCTCGGGGTCGCCGAGGAAGGTGATGCCGGCGCCGTCGCCGGTGTCGAGCACCACGCGATCGCGCGGCGCGACGTTCTCCAGCGCGGAGCTGAGCAACTTGTTGAACGCCTGCTTGAGCAGCAACTGCTCTGCCACCGGCTTCGTCGAGTACTCGACGATGTCCAGGAACACGATGCTGCAAACCAGCGTGCGGCTGGGCTGTTCGATCATGCGGCCGGCTAGGATCGGCGCAGCGGCCGAGGGGGGATCATTTTACGCGCATGCCCGGCGCGGCTCCGGTGTCCGGAGAAATGAGGAATATTCCCGGTTCTGCGCCCGATGCGGCGAGCACCATGCCTTGCGAAACCCCGAATTTCATCGTGCGCGGAGCCAGGTTGGCGACCACCACCGCAAGTTTTCCTTCGAGGCTGGCGGGATCGTAGGCGGACTTGATGCCGGCGAACACGGTGCGCATGCTTCCGCCGAGATCGAGCGTGAGCTTGAGCAGCTTGTCCGCGCCTTCGACCTGCTCCGCGCGCGTGATCTTCGCCACGCGCAGATCGAGCTTGTTGAAGTCGTCGATGCTGATGGCGTCGCTCACGGCGTGTTCCTTGGTCGCGTGCTGCTGCTTCTCGGCGTGGCGCTGGGGGGCAGACGCCTGAGGGACGGATTGAATATCGAACAGAAGGTCGAGCTGCTTTTCGTCCACGCGAGTAAGCAGGTGCTTGAAGGGCCGGATCCGCGACGCGCGCATTTTCCGATCCCCGAAGGAAAGGGTTCTGTCCAAACCGAACAGTTCGCGCGCAATCCTCGCCGCCGTAGCGGGCAGCATTGGCGCAAGGTAGACGGTGAGGGTGAAGAACGCGTGAATCGCATCGCTGCAGGCGCGATGGAGGTCGTCCTTCCTGGGTGGATCCTTGGCCAGCTCCCAGGGTTTCGCCTGGTCGAAGCGTTGATTCACGCGATCTGCGACTGCCATCACATCGCGTACGACCTTGCCGAACTCACGTCCTTCGTAGGCCGCGGAGATTTGATCGTCAATGGCGACTGCAGCGGCCCAGCCCGGCGCGGCGATTTCGCCGAAGTCATGCAGCTTGCCGTCGAAATACTTCGAGATGAAGCTTGCGGCCCGGCTTGCGATGTTGATGTACTTGCCGACCAGGTCGCTGTTGACGCGGGCGACAAAGTCCTCCGGATTGAAGTCGATGTCCTCGACGTTCGAATTCAGCTTGGCGGCGATGTAGTAGCGCAGCCATTCCGGGTTCATGCCCAGTTCCAGGTAGCGCAGCGGGCTGATCCCGGTGCCGCGGGACTTGGACATCTTGTCCCCCGACACGGTGATGAAGCCGTGCACGTAGACGTGGTTGGGCACCTTGTAGGGTTTGCCCGCGTAATTGAGCATCGCCGGCCAGAACAGGGTGTGGAAATAGATGATGTCCTTGCCGATGAAGTGGATCTGCTCGGTGCCAGGGTCCTGCAGGAATTTCTCGAAGTCGCGCCCGGTCCTGGCGCAGTAATTCTTGAAGCTGGCGAGGTAGCCGATCGGCGCGTCGAGCCAGACGTAGAGGTATTTCTCCTCCTCGATGTCGGGCACGCGGATGCCGAAGTAAGGCGGGTCGCGCGAGATGTCCCAGTCGCCCAGCGCCTTGTCGCCCTCCCCGTCGAGCCATTCCTTCGCCTTGTTGACCACCTGCGACTGCAGGCGACCCGGTTGTTCCAGCCAGCCCTTGAGGAACGCTTTGCACTTCGGGTCGGAGAGACGGAAAAAATGGTGCTCCGAGGTTTTCAGCACCGGTGCCGCGCCCGAGAGCGCTGAATAGGGGTTGTTCAGGTCGGTGGCCGCGTAGGCCGCGCTGCAGTTCTCACAGGCGTCGCCGTACTGGTCCTTGGCGCCGCAATTCGGGCACTCGCCCTTGATGTAGCGGTCCGCCAGGAACATGCCCTTCACCGGGTCGTAGAACTGCTCGACCGGCTTGGTATACACCAGCCCCGCCTTCTTGAGGCGGCGGTAGATGTCCTGCGACAGCTCCGTGTTTTCCGCCGAATGCGTCGAGTGCCAGTTGTCGAACGCGATGTGGAAGCCCTCGAAGTACTGCTTTCGGCTGCGCGCGATTTCAGCGACGAATTTTTCTGGCGCCTGTCCGGCTTTCTCGGCCGCCAGCATGATGGGCGCGCCATGCGCGTCGTCGGCGCCCACGAAATGCACTTCGTGGCCGCGCATGCGCTGGAAACGCACCCAGATGTCGGCCTGGATGTATTCCATGATGTGGCCGATGTGGAACGGCCCGTTGGCATAGGGCAGCGCGGTGGTGACGAACAGCCTGCGTTGCGGCATTGCGGGCCCGAGGAAAACACGGATTTTAGCTTACACTTGCGCTATGCCCCTGAGTGACGCCGAAGTTCGTTCCGTACTCGCCACATTGGTCGATCCCAACACCGGCAAGGACTACGTTAGCGCGCGTGCCGTGAAGAGCATCAAGGTCACGGGCGCCGACGTGCAGGTGGAAGTCGAACTGGGCTACCCGGGCAAGACCCAGTTCGAACCGATCCGCCGCGAGATGATCGCGGCGCTGAAGAAAGCCGGCGCCGCCAGCGTCGGCGTTGCGGTCACCGCCAAAGTGGTATCGCACTCCGTGCAGCGCGGGGTGAAGCTGGTGCCCGGTATCAAGAACATCATTGCGGTGGCCTCCGGCAAGGGCGGCGTGGGCAAGAGCACCACCGCGGTGAACCTGGCGCTGGCGCTGGCTGCCGAAGGCGCCACGGTGGGGATCCTCGACGCGGACATTTACGGCCCGTCGCTGCCGATGATGCTCGGTATCGCGGGGCGGCCCGAATCCAGGGATGGCAAGGGCCTCGAGCCGATGATGGGGCACGGCCTGCAGGCGATCTCGATCGGCTTCCTCATCGACATCGATACGCCCATGGTGTGGCGCGGCCCGATGGTGACGCAGGCGCTCGAGCAGCTGCTGAAGGACACGCGCTGGCGCGACCTGGATTACCTGGTGGTGGACCTGCCGCCGGGCACCGGGGACATCCAGCTGACGCTGGCGCAGAAAGTGCCGGTTACCGGCGCCGTGATCGTCACCACGCCGCAGGACATCGCGCTTATCGACGCGCGCAAAGGCCTGAAGATGTTCGAGAAGGTCGGCATCCCGATCCTCGGCGTGGTGGAAAACATGTCGACCCACCTGTGCCCCAACTGCGGCCACGAGAGCCACATTTTCGGCAGCGGCGGGGCCGAGCGCATGTGCAAGGACTACGGCACCGCGCTGCTGGGCCAGCTGCCGCTCGACCAGTCGATCCGCGAGCAGGCCGATTCGGGCAAGCCGACGGTGGTCGCCGATCCCGATGGCAAGGCGGCCGAGATCTACCGCAGCATCGCGCGCCGCTGCGCGGTGAAGATCGCCGAGTCGCAGAAGGACATGAGCGGCAGGTTCCCCAACATCGTGGTGCAGAACACGTGAGCGTCAAGTCGGACAAGTGGATCCGCCGCATGGCGGCGCAGGGCATGATCGAGCCGTTCGAGGCCGGCCAGGTGAAGGAGGTCGCCGGCAAGCGCGTGGTGTCCTACGGCACCTCGAGCTACGGCTACGACATCCGCTGCTCGGACGAATTCAAGATCTTCACCAACATCAATTCGACCATCGTCGACCCCAAGGCCTTCGACGCCAAGTCCTTCGTCGACTTCAAGGGCGCGGTGTGTATCATCCCGCCCAATTCCTTCGCGCTGGCGCGCACCGTGGAGATGTTCCGCATTCCGCGCAGCGTGCTCACCATCTGTCTGGGAAAGTCCACCTACGCGCGCTGCGGCATCATCGTCAACGTCACGCCGCTCGAGCCCGAGTGGCAGGGCCACGTGACGCTGGAGTTTTCCAACACCACGCCGCTGCCGGCAAAAATCTACGCCGGCGAGGGCTGCGCCCAGGTGATCTTCCTCGAGTCGGACGAGATCTGCGAGATCTCGTACCGCGATCGCGGTGGCAAATACCAGGGCCAGCAGGGTGTCACCTTGCCGCGCATCTGAGCCCGCAAGGTGTAGTGGGTCGGCCGGATAGCGCTCCTACCTATAGTAGTTTCTCAAGCCCGGCGCGCCGCCGCTCCCAGTGCGGCGCCTCAAGAAGGTCTTACAAAGCCCTTGACTCGCGGGGGGTCATCCCTATAATCGCCCCAAGTTTTCCCTGTTGGGTCAACGAACTAAGAAGGAGGTCATCATGACAAGACAGAGGAACTCGGTACCGGATTCCCGAGTCGTGGTGCGCGACATTCCTGAGACGTAGATACTCCCGGGAGAACATTGATGGGCGATCGCCCGAGCAACCTCGTACGCAACAGGCAGCAAGACCCGCTTGCGCAAGAACAGCTCTTCGACACGCACGCCGAAGTCAGCCTCGACTTCGAGATCGTGCGCCAGGCCGCGCGCCAGAAATACACGCGGCCCTTCCTGATCGTGGATAACGCCATCGTGCGCGAAAAGCTGCGCCGCTTTCGCACCGCCATGCCGCGCGTGCGCCCGCACTATGCGGTAAAGGCCAATCCCGACCGGCGCGTGCTGAAGGCCCTGGTGCAGGAGGGCGCGGGCTTCGAGATCGCCTCGATCGCCGAGCTCGACCTGCTGCTGTCGCTGGGCGTGCCCGCGGCGGAGGTGTTTTATTCCAACCCGATGCGCTCGCGCGAGTCCGACGCCTATGCCGCGTCCAAGGGCGTGCGCTGGTTCGTCGTCGACAGCGTGGACGAGCTCCGGCGTATGCACGCGGTCGATCCCGCGGCTTGCCTGTACCTGCGCATCGCGTCCCCGAATATCGGTAGCGACTGGCCCCTGTCCGGCAAGTTCGGCGCGGGCGCTGGCGAAACGCGCGAGATCATCGCCACTGCGGCGAAGCTCGGCGCGGACCTCGCGGGCGTCACGTTCCACGCCGGCTCGCAGTGCCGCAATCCGGAGAACTGGCGCGTGGGCATCGAAAAGGCGCGCAGCGTGTTCGACGCCATGCTCAAAGCCGGCCTCAAGCCGCGCCTGCTCGACATCGGCGGCGGTTTTCCGGTGCGCCACGTCAAACCCATCCCCTCGATCGAAGTGATTGGCGCCGTGGTGAATGAAGCGCTGAGGGCGTTTGCGGACGACGTGCAGGTGATTGCCGAGCCGGGCCGCTACCTGGTGTCCGACGCGGGTTACTTCGTGTGCCGGATGCTCGGCACCGCCACGCGCAGCGGCAAGCGCTGGATGCACTGGGACGCGGGCCTGTTCGGCGGGGTGATCGAGACCACCGAGGGGCTGAAATACAAGATTCGCTCCGATCGCTCGGGGCCGGACGTCGCCTGGAATATCGCCGGGCCGACCTGCGACTCCGTGGACGTGATCATGCGCGATGAGCCCCTGCCTTCGGACCTGCAGGCGGGCGATTTCATCTATATCCGCAATGCGGGCGCCTACACCACCGCCTACGCCAGCGAGTTCAACGGATTCCCGCTGCCCGAAGTGCGGGTGTTCGAGTCCAAGCCGAGGCGCTAGGCCGGGCCTAGGCGCGCTCGTAGAGCACGAAGTCGAACTGCAGCCCGTCGGCGCTGGTCTGCGGCTTGCGCTGCGTTTCGCGCCAGGCGCTGCGGTCGAATTCGGGGAAGCGCACATCGCCCGCGTACTCGCGCCGGATCTCGGTGAGCACCAACCCGTGGGCCTGGGGCAGCGCTGCCGCGTATAGCTCGCAGCCGCCGATGACGAATACCGACGGCTCCCCCGCGCATAGCGCGAGCGCGCCTTCCAGGGAGGCCGCAACGCTCGCGCCGGGCGCCTGGTAGCCCGGTGCGCGCGTGACAACGATGTTTTCGCGCCCCGGCAAGGGCCTGCCGAGGGAGTCCCAGGTCTTGCGGCCCATGATCACCGGATGGCCCAGCGTGAGCGCCTTGAAGTGCTTCAGGTCCTCCGGCAGGTGCCAGGGCAGCCTGCCGTTCGCGCCGATGATCCCGTTGGCCGCCACGGCTGCGACCAAATACACGCGCGGAGCCGCGGACGCCGGTGCACCCTGTGACATTTGGCTCGTCCTGACATTGTCTTACGTGAGATTATAGGAGCATGGCACCTCAGGACACCTCCCCGAGGGCGGCCCTGCGTTTTCCGCGATCCTTTCTCGGACTGCTGGTCATCGGCTTCCTGCTGGTCGCGGCGCCGCTCGCCGGGGCGCTGCTGTATTCCGCATGGAACACGCAGCACTTGGCGGAGCAGAGCCGCAGCGCGGTGTATAGCGCGGCGCAGGCCGCGCGCGGCAGCCGCGCGCTGGTCAATCGCGTCGGCTCGATCGAACGGCTTGCGCAGCAGGTCGCGGTGCTGCCCGATCCCGGGCTGGTCGCGGACTACGAGCGGCTGCACCTCGGCTTCCTGCAACTGACGGATGAATTGGCGCGCCTGCCGCTGGACGGCGAGCAGCTCGTCGCGCTCCGGCGCACCATCGGTGGCGAGCAGGAACTCTACGATTTGCTGACCGCGGCGGAGACCGCGCCGCCGGACGCGCGCATCGTCGGCGCCAAGGTGGCGGCGCTCGCCGATAGCGCGAACGACGTGCTTGCCATCAGCTATCGCGTTGCCGATGGCGAAGTCGAGCGGCTGCGCGCCGCGGCCGAAAGCGTGCAGCGCCGGCTGCTGCAGGTGGTGCTGGCGACCATCGCCGTGGCGCTGGCCATCGCCCTGGCGCTAACGCGCGTCATTGCCAGGCCCATCGCCGAGCTCGATGCTTCCATCCGGCAGCTTGGCGGCGCCGATTTTTCGCAGCCGATCCGCGTCAGCGGGCCGCAGGACCTGCGCGATCTTGGCGAGCGGCTCGACTGGCTGCGGCTGCGCCTGACGGAACTCGAAGAACAGAAGAACCGTTTCCTGCGCCACTTGTCCCACGAGCTCAAGACCCCGCTCGCGTCGCTGCGCGAGGGCGCGGAACTGCTCAACGACCAGGTCGCCGGGCCGCTGGCGCCGCCGCAGCGCGTGGTGGTGGGAATCATGCGCGACAATAGCGTCAAGCTGCAACGGCTGATCGAGGATCTGCTCGACTACCAGCGCGCACTGCACGCTGCGGCATCGCTCGAGGTAAGCACGGTGCAGCTCGACGCGCTGGTGCGCGAAGTTGCTGACGCCCACCGGCTCGCGGCCCTGGCCAAGGTCCAGCGCGTGGACCTGGACCTGGCGCCGGTGACAGTGGATGCGGACCTGGAGAAGCTGCGCTCGATCATCGACAATCTGCTGGGCAATGCAATCAAGTTCACGCCGGTGGCCGGCACCATTTCCATCGTGACGCGCGAAGCGCAAGGCGCCGTGATCATCGAGGTGATCGATTCCGGGCCGGGCGTGCCGCCCGTCGAGCGCGAGGCGGTATTCGATTCCTTCTTCAGGGGCCGCGCCAAAGCCGGCGGTCGCGTGGAGGGCAGCGGACTGGGCCTGGCCATCGCGCGCGAATACGTCGAGGCGCACGGTGGGCGCATCGCCCTGGTCGCCGAGCGCCCGGGCGGGCATTTTCGCGTGACGCTGCCCAAGCGACCGGCATTGCTGGTGGTGGCGGAGGCGGCGTGAGGGTCGCCACCGCCCTGTGCTCGGCGCTGGTTTCCGGATGCGCATTGCTGCAGCCGGACGGGGGCGAAACGCTGCAGGTGCGCGAAATCGTCGGTGCGGCCGCGAGCGGCGCGCGCGCGAGCGCCGAGGAGCAGGGCCGGCAGCTGGCGCATGCACAACAGATGTACGCCGCCGTGCCGGACGACGCCAACCGGCTGCGGCTGGCGGCGCTGCTGTCCACGCTGCCGCTGCCCTGGCGCGATGACGCGCGGGTGGTGACACTGCTCGAGCCGCTCGCCTCGCGCCGCCAGGGTTCCCCGCTGACGCAACTCGCCAGCCTGATGGTGGCCAGCGCGGCGGATCGCCAGAGACTGGCGCGCGAGCTGCGCGCCGCAGAACGGCGCGAGGGGGCGGCCGAGGAGCGCGCCGTCCTCCTGCGCCAGCAGTTGCAGGCGGCCGAGGAGCGCGCTGCCCTCCTGCGCCAGCAGTTGCAGGCGGCCGAGGAGCGCGCCGGTACCCTGCGCCAGCAGTTGGACGCGCTCAAGTCGATCGAGCGCGGCATTCTCGAGCGCGAAGAGCGCCGCCGAAAAATCAACAGGTGAAACCATGAGCCAAGAACCGCCAGCCATTCTGCTTGTCGACGATGACCGGGACCTGCTGCACCTCCTTTCGATGCGACTGACTGCGGCGGGCTACGGTGTGACCGCCGTGGAATCGGCCGACGCCGCGCTCGCCAGCCTCGCGGTGCGCCGCCCGCAGCTGGTGATCACCGACCTGCGCATGCATGGTATGGACGGACTCGGACTGTTCGATGCCATACACCGCCAGGCGCCCTCGCTGCCGGTGGTGATCCTGACCGCGCACGGCACCATCCCGGACGCGGTGGCGGCAACGCGCCGCGGCGTGTTCAGCTTTCTCACCAAGCCGTTCGAGCCCAAGGTGCTGCTGGAGACCGTTGCCGACGCGCTGCGCTTGTCGACCGCGCCCAGCGGAGACCGCGCGCATTGGCGCTCGGAAATCATTACGCGCGCCGCAACCATGGAGGCGCTGCTGGGGCAGGCGCAACGCGTGGCGGTTTCCGATGCCAGCGTTTGCATCTTCGGCGCCAGCGGCACGGGCAAGGAGTTGCTGGCCCGCGCCATCCATCGCGCCAGCCGGCGCGCCAGCGCGCCCTTCATCGCGGTCAATTGCGGCGCCATCCCCGAGGGTCTGCTCGAATCAGAACTGTTCGGGCACAAGAAAGGCGCATTCACGGGCGCGGTGCAGGACCGCCGTGGCCTGTTTCAGGCCTGCGAGGGCGGGACGCTGTTCCTGGACGAGGTCGGCGACATGCCGCCGGCGCTGCAGGTGAAGCTGCTGCGTACGATCGAGGACCGTGTGGTGCGCCCGGTCGGCGCCAACGACGCGGTGGCGGTGGACGTGCGCATCGTATCCGCGACGCACCGCAATCTCGAGGAGCGCATCGCCAACGGCGAGTTTCGCGAGGACCTGTACTACCGCCTCAACGTGGTGAAGCTGCAGATCCCTGCGCTGGAACAGCGGCGCGAGGACGTGCCGCTGCTCGCCGGGCATTTCCTGGCGCGCTTTGCGGAACGCTACGACCGTCCGCGGCTGGGCATGTCCCCCGAAGCCATGGAAGTGCTGGTGTCGGCTGCCTGGCCCGGCAACGTGCGCCAGCTGCTCAACGTCGTCGAGCGCGCCGTGGCGCTCACCGCGACGGACGTGATTCCGGCCTCGCTGGTGCGCCAGGCGCTCGACGCCGGCGCGGGTTCGCTCACGCCGCTGGACGAAGCGCGGCGCGCGTTCGAGCGCGAGTACCTGGTGCGCATCCTCAAGATCACCACTGGCAACGTCACCCAGGCGGCGCGGCTGGCGGGACGCAACCGCACCGAGTTTTACCGGCTGCTCGAGCGCCATGCGTTGGAGCCGGCGATGTTCAAGGTGAAGGTCGCCGTCGAATCCTGAGGCTGTCGCCGCCCGGCGACAGCAAAACCTGCGCCCCGTCAGACGCTTGGCGCGACCTCGCACTCGTTCGTCGTCGCCCGGAGACGAAACGCGCGCCCTGGGACCTGCGACATTGGTCACGCCAGTTCCCTAACCCGTTGATGCGGCAATTGTTCCTCGCGCTGGCACGGCAGTTGCAAGAGACTGTCAGCAACTGACGATTCCTGAGAGCCGACGCATGGAACAAGCCAACACGAAATTCGAGATCCCGATCCTGGCGCAGGTGCTTGCCGGGTTCGCCATCAGCGCGCTCGTGCTGGTCGGCATCGCAGGGTCGATCTACAAGCTGGTGGCGCCCGAGGGTTGGGTGGTGCAGGCCTTTGGCAGCAGTTTTGGACTCGGTGCGGCGCTGCTCGCCGCGCTGCTTGGTGCCGCCGCCATGGTGTGGGCGTTGCCAGGCTTCATGCCGTCACAACGCGCGCGCATCGCGGATGTGGTGGTCTACGGTTTTGCGGCAGCCGGGGTGCTGTACCTCGGCCAGCTGCTGGCGATCGGGAGCGTCTAAGCGCCCGGCAACCGGCAGCACCGCTGTTACTCCCCCAGGGCCCGTCCTTTCCCCCTACAGACGGGCCCTTTTTTTAAACTGCGATCGGCGCCTTGATCGCCGGATGCGGCTCGTAGCCTTCCAGGGTGAAGTCCTCGAAGCGGAAGTCGAACACTTCGCGCACGCCAGGATTCAGGCGCATGCGCGGAAACGGCCGCGGCGCGCGGCGCAACTGCTCGCGCGCCTGCTCAAGATGATTGAGATACAGGTGCGCGTCGCCCAGCGTGAGCACGAATTCGCCCGGTTGCAGGCCGGCGACCTGGGCGATCATCAGCGTCAGCAGCGCGTACGAGGCGATGTTGAACGGCACGCCCAGAAACAGGTCGGCGCTCCTCTGGTACATCTGGCAGGACAGGCGCCCTTCGGCGACGTAGAACTGAAACAGCGCGTGGCAGGGCGGGAGCGCCATGC
>JAABQT010000193.1 GCA_011391295.1 Betaproteobacteria bacterium | reverse complement strand
CCCGGGCCGTGGCCGCTTTGACATTGCGTTAGGATCACGTCTATGAACGCGCCCGAAAGAATTCGCCTCACCAATTTCAGCCACGGGGGCGGTTGTGGCTGCAAAATCGCGCCCGCCGTGCTGTCCGAGATCCTTGCCTCGACCCCGATCCGCGGCCTGCCGAAGGACCTGCTGGTCGGCACCGAGACCTCCGACGATGCGGCAGTGTACCGACTGAACGACACGCAGGCGCTGGTCGCGACCACGGATTTCTTCACGCCGATCGTCGACGACCCGTTCGACTTCGGGCGCATCGCGGCCACCAACGCGCTCTCGGACATCTATGCCATGGGCGGCAGGCCGATCATGGCGCTCGCCATCGTAGGCATGCCGCTGGAGAAGCTGCCGGTGTCGGTGATCCAGAAGATCCTCGAAGGCGGCGAGTCAGTGTGCGCCGCGGCGGGCATCCCGATCGCCGGCGGGCATTCCATCGACACGCTGGAGCCGATCTACGGCTTGGTGGCGCTCGGCCTGGTGCACCCGGACAAGGTGAAGAAAAACAGCACTGCGCGGGCCGGCGACGTGCTGGTGCTGGGCAAGCCGCTCGGCGTGGGCATCCTGTCGGCCGTGCTGAAGAAGGGCAAGCTCTCCGACGCCGGCTATCGCGCGATGATCGCGTCGACGACGCAGCTGAATACGCCCGGCGAGGCGCTCGCCGACATGGCCGAGGTGCATGCGGTGACCGACGTCACCGGCTTTGGCCTCGCCGGACACCTGCTCGAGATCCTGCGCGGCTCGAAGCTGGCGGCGCAGGTGGCGTTCGATGCCGTGCCGATGATCGAAGAGGCGCTGCAGTGGGCGAAGCAGGGCGTCGCCACGGGGGCCTCGGACCGCAATTGGGCCGGTTACGGCACGCAGGTGCAGCTGCCCGCGGGCGCGCCCGAATGGATGCGCAAGCTGCTTTCCGATCCGCAGACCAGCGGCGGCCTGCTGGTGGCCTGTACGCCGCAGGCGGAACAAGCGGTGCTGAAAGCGTTCAGCGAGCACGGATTCGGCGACGCGCGCACCATCGGGCAGCTGTCGGCCGGTGCGCCGCGCCTTACGGTGACCTGAGCAAGGGCTGCAGCGCTCGCCACACGTTGTCCAGCAGAACCGGCTGCGCCGCCTCGTTCGGGTGGATGCGGTCAGCCTGGAACAGGCGCAGATCTTCGGCCACGCCCTGCAGCAGGAACGGCGCGAGCGCCGTCCTGTGGCGCCGCGCCAGATCGGCGAAGGCCGCTTCGAATTCGCGCGTGTACTCCGGGCCGTAGTTGGGCGGAATGCGCATGCCGACGAGCAGCACGCGCGCGCCAGCTTTTTTCGACATCGCAATCATCACCGACAGGTTCCGGCTCATTTCCGCCACCGGCAGGCCGCGCAGGCCGTCGTTGCCGCCGAGCTCGAGGATCACCACCGCGGGCTTGTGCTGCGCCAGCGCGCGCGGCAGCCGCGCCAGCCCGCCCGCGGTGACTTCGCCCGAGATGCTCGCGTTGACGACGCTATAATCGGTGCGCTCGCGCTGCAGACGCTCGCCGAGCAGCGCCACCCAGCCACGCTTCGCGGCGATGCCGTAGGCCGACGACAGGCTGTCGCCATGCACGAGGATGGTCTTTGCCCACGCCCCGAATGAAAGGCACATGAACAGGCAGGCAACAAGCGTTCTGGCGGCACAGGGCATCGGCAAGACGGTCAAGAGCGGCGACAGCGACCTCGTCATTCTCCGCGATATCGAGCTTGCAGTCATGCCGGGGGAGGCAGTGGCCATCGTCGGCGCCTCGGGCTCGGGAAAATCGACGCTGCTCGCGCTGCTCGCGGGCCTGGATACGCCAACAGCCGGCACGGTGCTGCTCGACGGCGCGGACCTGTTTGCCCTGGACGAGGATGCGCGCGCCGAGCTGCGTGGGCGCTCGGTGGGCTTCGTGTTCCAGTCGTTCCAGCTGCTGCCTTCGCTCACCGCGCTGGAAAACGTCATGCTGCCCCTGGAGCTCGCCGGGCGCACCGACGCCGATGCGGCGGCCTCCGAGATCCTGTCGCGCGTCGGTCTCGCCGAGCGGCTGCATCACTACCCCAAGCATCTGTCGGGCGGCGAGCAGCAGCGCGTGGCGCTGGCCCGCGCCTTCGTGGTTCGGCCCAAACTCCTGCTTGCGGACGAGCCTACCGGCAGCCTCGATGCCGAGTCCGGCGAAGCCATCATCGCGCTGCTGTTCCAGTTGAACCGGGAGTGGGGCACCACGCTGGTGCTGGTGACCCACGACGAGCACCTGGCGGGTCGCTGTACGCGAATGGTACGGCTGACCGCGGGGAGGATCGTCCCGTGATGCGCCAGGCCCTGCGCATGCTGGCGCGCGACTGGCGCGCGGGCGAAGTGCGCGTGCTGGCCATGGCGCTGGTGGTCGCGGTGGCGAGCATCACCAGCGTCGGATTCTTCGCCGACCGCGTCAGCCGTGCGCTGGTGCGGGACGCGCACCAGCTGTTGGGCGCGGATCTGGTGCTGGTGTCCGACCACGCCTGGCAGCGCGAAGTCGCCGACGAAATCGCGCGCCGCGGCCTGCAGCACGCCGAGGCCGTCAATTTCATCAGCATGGTGCGCGCCGGCGAGGCCAGCACGCTGGCCGGCGTCAAGGCGGTGACGGGGAACTATCCCTTGCGTGGCCGCCTGCGCATCGCCGCGGCGATCAACGCGCCCGATGCGCCGGCGCAGGACGGACCGTCGCGCGGCGCCGTGTGGCTGGACGAACGCTTGGTGAGCGTGCTCAGCGCGCCGGTGGGTTCCAGCGTCAAGCTGGGCACCGTGGAGTTCAGGGTCGACGCTGTGCTGACGCTCGAACCCGAGCGCGGCGCGAACTTCTTCAATATCGCGCCGCGGCTGATGATGAACGCAGCGGACGTGCCCGCCACCGGGCTGGTGCAGACCGGCAGCCGCGTCTGGTTCTACCTCTATGCGGCCGGCGAGCCCGCCGCCGTGTCGGCGTTCGAGACCTGGGCGCGCACCCGCCTGGAGCGCGGGCAGCGCGCGGAAAACCTGGAAAATGGGCGGCCCGAAGTGCGCGCCTCGCTGGACCGCGCGCAGAGTTTCCTCGGGCTTACGGCCCTGCTGGCGGCGATCCTCGCCGGGGTTGCCATCGCACTCGGCACGCGCCGCTTCGTCGAGCGCCACCTCGACAGCTGCGCTGTCATGCGCTGCCTGGGCGCGACGCAGAATCGCCTGCTGCAGCTCTACGGCCTGGAGTTCCTCGCCCTCGGCATCGCTGCCTGCGCGCTCGGCGGCGCGCTGGGCTACCTGGCGCAAGGGGCGATCGCGGCGGCGCTGGGCGATTTGCTGCGCGCGTCGCTGCCAGCGCCCTCGCCGGCGCCGGCGCTGCAGGGATTTCTGGTTGGCCTGGTCCTGCTGCTCGGCTTTGCGCTGCCGCCGCTGGTGCAGCTACGCAATGTTCCGGCGGTGCGCGTGATCCGCCGCGAGGCCGGCACGCCGCGCCGCGACACGCTAGCCGTCTACGCGGCGGGACTCACAGCATTGAGCGGCCTACTGGTGTGGCAAGCGGGCGACCTGCGCCTTGGCCTCACCGTGATCGGCGGTTTCGGGGTCGCCGTGGTGGTGTTCGCCGCGGTTGCCTGGGGAGCGTTGCGCGCGGTATCCAGCGGCAGCGTGGCGCGCGCGCTGGGCGCGCGCAGCCTGGCCGTGCGCTACGGCCTTGCCAACCTGCGGCGGCACGCGCGCGGCAATTCGATCCAGGTGGCGAGCCTTGCGCTTGGCTTGACGGCGGTGCTGCTGCTCACCTTTACGCGCAACGACCTGGTCGACGCCTGGCGGCGCAGCGCGCCGCCCGATGCGCCCAATCGCTTCCTGCTCGGCGTGCAGCCCGACCAGGTGGCCGAGGTCGGCAGGTTCTTCGCCGCGCGCAACATCGCCGCGCCGGAGCTCAGCCCGATGG